>NZ_DASSYD010000084.1:0-35871 GCF_035703485.1 Dokdonella sp.
ATCAAGTGGCGCAATCGTCACGACGCCTGTCTGCGTGCAGATCGCGGCGCGCTGGCGCAGATGCACTGGCCGTGCTTCAAGCCAGCGCAACAAAGAGCTGCGCGCAGACAGGTGTCGCCTAACCGATTGTTTTTGTTGAAATAGGTGGCATCCAGAAGGTCCGCCAGCCGCACCGCGTGGCTGGTCAAGGCAACCAGCCTTCACTTCGCCACGCAGCACGACCGGCGAACCTTCTGAATGCCATGACGGTTGGGCCACTTGATCAGCGTTGCCCTAGATCTTCTTTGGTCGCTGCCAGCCCGGTACCGAGTTCTGACGGCCACGCGCAAGGGTCAGTTGTTCATCGGGCGCGGAGCGCGTGATCACCGACCCGGCACCAATGGTTGCATTGCGACCGATCCTGACTGGCGCGACCAGAGAGGAGTTGGAGCCGATGAATGCACCGTCGCCGATCTCGGTCTGGTGTTTCTCCACGCCGTCGTAATTGCAGGTGATGGTTCCCGCTCCGATATTGACCTGCTCGCCAATCACGGCGTCGCCGACATAACTCAGATGATTGATCTTGGATCCGCTGCCGAGCTTGGTATTTTTGGTTTCAACAAAATTGCCGACGCGTGATCCTGCGCCGAGTTCGGTACCCGGACGAAGTCGCGCAAACGGGCCGATCACGCAGGGGCCGTGAGTGACAATGCCATCGATGTCGCAGTGCGCGCGGATCACGGTGCCAGCCGCCAGACGCGAGTTGGCGATGCGCGTGAACGGTCCGATCGAAACTTCATCACCGAGCGCGACGTCACCTTCGAGAATGACATCGACATCGATCTCGACATCACGTCCGACGGTCGCCGTGCCGCGAACATCAAATCGTACCGGGTCGGTAAAGCGCACCCCGAGACTTGCCAGTTCGGTGGCGCGCAGGCGCTGGTATTGGCGTTCAAGTGATGCCAGTTGCCAGGGGTCGTTGGCACCGAAGACCTCCTGTGGATTCGTGCAATGGCTTGAATCGGCGGGTTCACCTTCTTCGCTGGCCTGGGCGAATATATCGGTCAGGTAATACTCACCCTGGGCGTTATCGCTGGACAGGTTGTTGAGCCAGACGCGCAAGCGACGCGCCTCGGCGGTGAGGATGCCGCTGTTGACCCAGGTGATGGCGCGCTGTTCGATAGTGCAGTCTTTTTCTTCGACGATGGCGTGGACCCGGCCAATTCCGTCGCGGACGATGCGTCCGTAGCCATGCGGCTCCTCGAGTTGCGTCACCAATGCAGTCAGTGTGCCTGGATTGAGCAGTAGGCCCTCAATGGTCTCGCGACGGATCAGCGGTACATCGCCATACAGAACGAGCACGCGTGCAGCTTCGGGAATCGCATCCATGGCCAGTTTTACCGCGTGGCCGGTACCGCGCTGCTGTGCCTGATGGACCCAGGACAGATCCGGGTCGGCGAATGCGGCGCGAACCTGGTCGCCGCCGTGTCCATAGACGATATGGATTGCCGCAGGTTCTATTGAGCGTGCCACGTCGAGCACATGGCCGAGCATGGGTTTGCCGGCCAGTGGCATCAGCACCTTGGGGCGGGCCGACCGCATGCGCTTGCCTTCGCCAGCGGCAAGGATTACGACATGCAAATTCGCAGCAGACATCAGCGTATCTCCCCGAAAGAAGTTCGAAACCAGTTCGAAACATTAGCGGAAATACCCGGCCCGGGGAACGGAAACGAATATCTGCAGCGGTCGATCGGTCATCGACACGCGACAAGCGGCGACTGGGTGTGAAAGACAATGAGCGGAAAAGCGCTGAGCCGTTAGCGGGAAAAGCAGTACTGGAAACCCGGCGATTCCTTCGTTGTTTGTTGTCCTGTTTGACAGCAAACGGGTCAGACACATGCTATTTGCGCTAACCGCTAACCGCTAACCGCTAACCGCTACTCAGTGCCTGAGATTGCGCCGCAGTTGTTCGAGTGCCTGCAACTGGGCCATGGCCTGGGCGAGCTGGTTCTGCGCATCGGCGATTTCCATGGCATCAGTACGATTGGCCAGGGCACGCTCGGCTTCTTCCTTGGCCTTGACCGCCGCTGCTTCGTCAAGATCGGCAGCACGTGCGGCCGTATCAGCGAGGACGGTGACTACCTGCGGTTGGACCTCAAGAATGCCGCCAGAAACATAGAAGAACTGTTCGTCGCCGTTCTCAAGCTTCAGGCGCACCTGGCCAGGCTTGAGTCGGGTAATCAACGGCGCATGTCGCGGCGCGATGCCAAGTTCGCCCATCTCGCCGGTCGCAACAACCATGCTCACTTCGCCGTTGAAGATTTCCTGCTCGGCACTGACGATGTCGCAACGGATGGTGCTCATTTGGTCTCTCTCTCATTTCATTCGATCGACGGGAGTGGGGAGTAGGGAGTGGGGAATGGATGGAAGCGGGCGCTCTGCGCGGCTTGTTTTCCAATCATTGCTACCTGTCCCTCAAACCCGGTTTGTTGAAATCAGGGATGGCGAAGTGGCTTTGCTTTCTCACTCCCCACTCCCCACTCCCGATTTCCCACTCCCCGCTGTTATGCGGCCTTCTTCGCCATCTCTTCTGCCTTGGCGAAGGCATCGTCGATGCCACCGACCATGTAGAAGGCCTGTTCCGGCAGATGATCGCACTCGCCGTCGCAGATCATCTTGAAGCCGCGGATGGTTTCCTTCAGGGTCACGTACTTGCCTGGTGCGCCGGTGAAGACCTGGGCGACCGTGAACGGCTGCGAGAAGAACTTCTCGATCTTGCGTGCGCGGTAAACCGTGTTGCGGTCGTCTTCGCTGAGCTCGTCCATGCCGAGGATGGCGATGATGTCCTTGAGCTCCTTGTAGCGCTGCAAGGTGCCCTGGACGCGGCGTGCGGTGTCGTAATGCTCGTTGCCGATGACCAGCGGATCGAGCTGGCGACTGGTCGAGGCCAGCGGATCCACCGCCGGGTAGATGCCGAGGCTGGCGATGTCGCGCGACAGGGCCACGGTCGAGTCCAGATGGGCGAACGTGGTTGCCGGGGACGGATCGGTGTAATCATCGGCAGGCACGTAGACGGCCTGAATCGAGGTGATCGAGCCGGTCTTGGTCGAGGTGATGCGCTCCTGCAGGCGACCCATTTCGTCGGCCAGGGTCGGCTGGTAGCCGACCGCGGACGGCATGCGACCAAGCAACGCCGACACTTCGGTTCCGGCCAGCGTGTAGCGGTAGATATTGTCGACGAAGAACAGGATGTCGCGCCCCTTGCCGGTTTCCGGGTCGATATCGTCGCGGAAGTACTCGGCCATGGTCAGGCCGGTCAGGGCGACGCGCAGGCGATTGCCCGGCGGCTCGTTCATCTGGCCATAGACCATTGCCACTTTCGACTGCTGGATGTCGTCGAGCTTGACCACGCCGGCTTCAATCATCTCGTGGTAGAAGTCGTTGCCTTCGCGGGTGCGCTCGCCGACGCCGGCGAACACCGAAAGTCCGGCGTGCTGGGTGGCGATGTTGTTGATCAGCTCAAGCATGTTGACGGTCTTGCCGACGCCGGCGCCGCCGAACAGGCCAACCTTGCCGCCCTTGGCGAATGGACAGACCAGGTCGATGACCTTGATGCCGGTTTCGAGCAGATCGTTGCTCGAGGACTGGTCGTCATAGGCAGGTGCTTCGCGATGGATGACCCACTTTTCCTTTTCGCCAATCGGACCAGCTTCATCGATCGGAGTGCCGAGCACATCCATGATGCGGCCAAGGGTTTCCTTGCCCACTGGCACTTTGATGCCTTCGCCGGTGTTGCTGGCGATCAGGCCACGCTTGATGCCATCGGTCGTGCCGAGTGCAATCGTGCGGACGACGCCATCACCGAGCTGCTGCTGCACCTCAAGCGTGATTGCCATGCCATCGATGGTCAGTGCGTCATAGATCTTGGGCACAGAATCGCGCGGAAATTCGACGTCGACGACGGCGCCAATGATTTGTACGACTTTGCCTTGGTTGCTCATGCGGGTAACTCCGTAGCATTCAAACGTTTCGGCTCGTGGCGGGTGCCGCGATGCCTCTCAATTTTGGGAGTGGGGAGTAGGGAGTGGGGAGTAGGAGAGGAAAAGCTGTTGCTTGTCCATTTCCCACTCCCCACTCCCGACTCCCGCTCTATACAGCTGCCGCGCCGCTGACGATTTCCGAGATTTCCTGGGTGATCGCGGCCTGGCGGGCCTTGTTGTAGACCAATGTCAGATCGCCGATGGCCTTGGTCGCGTTGTCCGACGCGCTCTTCATGGCCACCATGCGCGCTGCGTGCTCACTGGCGAGATTTTCCAGGGTGGCCTGATAGACCAGCGATTCGACGTAGCGCGTCAGCACATGATCGAGAACAGTGGCTGCATCGGGCTCGTAGAGGTAATCCCAGGAGTGCGTGGTTGGCATTTCATCCGAGGGCGGCAATGGCAGCAGCTGATCGATCGTCGCCTTCTGCGTCATCGTGTTGACGAAATCGTTGTAGACCAGCGACAGGCGGTCGATCTTGCCGTCGGTGTAGGCATCAAGCATGACCTTGATCACGCCGATCAGCTGGTCAACCTGTGGCTTCTCACCAAGATGGGTGACGCTGCCGAGCATGTTGACCTTGAGGCGACGGAAAAACGAAGTTGCCTTCTGGCCGATGCAGACCATGTCGACCTCAATGCCCTTGTCCTGGCATTCGCGAATCTGTGTGAGCAGACTGCGGAACAGGTTGGTGTTGAGGCCACCGCACAGGCCGCGGTCGGTCGAGACGATCACGAAACCGACACGCTTGATCTCGCTGCGACCGACCATGAACGGGTGCTGGTACTCGCTGTTGGCATGCGCAATATGGCCGATGGCCTGGCGCATCAGGCGTGCATACGGGCGCGAGGCCTTCATCAGGTCCTGCGCCTTGCGGATTTTCGATGCCGAGACCATTTCCAGCGCACGCGTCACCTTGCGGGTGTTCTGCACGCTCTTGATCTTGGTTTTGATTTCTCTTCCGCCGGCCACGTTTACCTCACACTTTCGTTATTGCAGCAGTCATTCGGCTGCGGGCGTTGCTTTTTGGTTCCGAATTCGAGAGCGGTGAATAGTGAGCGGTGAGCGGAAAAGAGCGGCTGTTACCGCTTACCGCTTACCGCTTACCGCTCACCAGCTTCCTGTTGTCTTGAACTCATCAAGGCCGGACTTGAACTGACCTTCGATCTCGCTGTTCCAATCGCCGGTCTCGACGATTTTCTTCATCAGGTCGGCGTAGTTGCTGTGGAAATGCTGATGCAGTGCCGCTTCGAACGGCAGGATCTTGTCCAGTGCCAGATCGTCGAGATAGCCCTTTTCGGCGGAATACACCGACAGTGCCAGCTCGGCGATCGACAACGGCGCGTACTGCTTCTGCTTCATCAACTCGGTCACGCGCTGACCGCGTTCGAGCTGGGCGCGTGTCGCTGCATCGAGATCCGAGGCGAACTGCGCGAATGCGGCAAGCTCACGGAACTGGGCGAGGGCGAGCTTGACGCCGCCGGACAGCTTCTTGACGATCTTGGTCTGCGCAGCACCACCGACGCGCGACACCGAGACGCCGGCGTTGACGGCGGGACGGATACCGGCATTGAAAAGGTCGGTCTCGAGGAAGATCTGGCCATCGGTGATCGAGATCACGTTGGTTGGAACGAAGGCCGAGACGTCGCCGGCCTGGGTTTCAATGATTGGCAGGGCGGTCAGTGAACCGGTTTTGCCGGTGACCGCGCCATTGGTCTGCTTCTCGACGTATTCCTCGTTGACGCGAGCGGCACGCTCGAGCAGACGGGAATGCAGATAGAAAACATCACCCGGATACGCTTCGCGACCTGGCGGACGCTTGAGCAGCAGCGAGATCTGGCGGTAGGCCCAGGCCTGCTTGGTCAGATCGTCATAAATGATCAGCGCGTCTTCGCCGATATCGCGGAAGAACTCGCCCATCGAGCAGCCGGAGTACGGTGCGATGTACTGCATGGCCGCCGATTCGGAGGCCGAGGCGGCAACGATGATCGTATGCGCCAGCGCATCGTTCTCTTCAAGCTTGCGCACGACGTTGGCGATCGAGCTCTGCTTCTGGCCGATGGCGACGTAGATGCATTTGATGCCGGAATCTTTCTGGTTGATGATCGCGTCGATGGCCAGGGCAGTCTTGCCGGTCTGGCGATCGCCGATGATCAACTCGCGCTGACCGCGGCCGATCGGGATCATCGAGTCGACTGACTTGTAGCCAGTCTGCACCGGCTGGTCGACCGATTTGCGCCAGATCACGCCCGGCGCGACCTTCTCGATCGGCGCGGTGTGCTTGGCATTGATCGGACCCTTGCCATCAATCGGATTGCCGAGCGCATCGACGACGCGACCGAGCAATTCGCGGCCGACCGGCACTTCGAGGATCTTGCCAGTGGTCTTGACGGTTTCGCCTTCGCGCAGGTGCTCGTACTTGCCGAGGACCACGCAGCCAACCGAGTCGCGCTCGAGGTTGAGAGCAAGGGCGATGGTGTCGCCAGGCATCTCGACCATTTCACCGGACATCACGTCATTGAGGCCGTGCACGCGCACGATGCCGTCGGACACACTGGTGATGGTGCCTTCGTTGCGCGCATCGGCAGTGAGTTTGAACTCCTCGATGCGATGCTTGATGAGTTCGCTGATTTCGGACGGATTGATCGTGGTAGCCATTTTCGTTTCCCGGTTCGTGCACGCTGTGTGTCGTGCGCGTTTTTCAGTGTTTTGGGTATGCAGTGAGCGGATAGCGGTGAGCGGTAAGCGGGAAAAACAACGGCTGCGCGGGTTGTTGTCGCTCTTCCCGCTTACCGCTGTCCGCTTTTGCGCTCACTGAACAAGCGCCTGTTCCAGGCGCGCCAGGCGGCCGCGAATCGAACCATCAATGACGGTTTCACCGGCATCGATGATCGCGCCACCCATCATTTTCGGATCGACAGACTGAGTCAGCTCGATATCGCGATCGAAGCGACGCTTGAGTGCCGCCCTGATCTTTTCCAGTTCGGGCTCATCGACGCGCGTCGCCGTGCGCAGACGTACCTTGAGTGTGCGCTCGGATTCAAGCTTGAGCTGCTCGAACAAGGCGGCGATTTCAGGGAGTACGTGCAAGCGACCGTTGTCGGCCAGCAAGCTGATGAAACGACCGAAATCGGTGTCGATCTTTTCGCGATGCGGAATAAACAATGAAGCCAGTTCGCTGTTGCTCAGGCGAGGATTGCCGAGCAGCGCGATGATGCGCGAATCGGTCGCCACCTCGGCGGCAAACGCAAGCTTTTCGGCCCAACTGGCCAGGGCCGCGTGCGAATGCGCCGTCTCGAAAGCGGCGCGTGCATACGGTCTGGCCAGAGTCAGTGCGCTCGACATGGGCTTAGATCTCGCTCACGAGTTGATCGAGCAGATCCTTGTGCGCGTTTGCATCGATCTCGCGCTTGAGAATCTTCTCGGCACCGGCCACGGCCAGTGTAGCGACCTTGCCACGCAATTCCTCGCGGGCACGATGCGCCATGCTCTCGATTTCAGCAGCTGCGATGGCTTTCTGCTTGGTGCCTTCGACGATCGCGTCGGTGCGCGCCTTGTCGACAATCTGGTTGGCCTGCTGGGTCGCCTTGTCGATGATCGCCACGGCATCGACGCGAGCCTTGCGGATCTCGTCGGCCACGCGGGCATCGGCGTCGGCCAGTTCCTGGCGGGCGCGGTCAGCGGCAGCCAGACCTTCGGCGATCTTGGCCTGGCGTTCTTCGATGGCTCCGATGATGTGCGGCCAGCCAAACTTCATGACCAGCCAGGTCACGGCGAAAAACACCAGACCCTGAATAACCAGAGTGATATTGGGAATCATTGTTCTTGCTCCTGCAACACGGCGGCCGTCAAGCCGCCGCGCGGATGCCAGTATTGATCTATTACTTGATGCCGAGAGTAGCGAGCAGCGGGTTCGCGAACAGCAACAGCAGAGCGATGGCGACGCCGATGATCGGCACCGCATCGAGCAAGCCGGCGACGATGAACATCTTGGTCTGCAGCATCGGGGTGAGTTCTGGCTGACGCGAAGCGCCTTCAATGAACTTGCCACCAAGGATGGCGAAGCCGATCGCCGTTCCGAGCGCGCCGAGTCCGATCAGAAGGCCGGCGGCGATAACCGTCATGCTGAGCAGGTCACCGACTTGGGCAACGTTTGCGATGGTTTCCATGATTGTCTCCGTGTTTCTCTAAAGTTGAATGAAATAGGGAACAGCTTCTAGTTGAAAAGTGCAGCCAAGGATGCCTGCTGTTTGATTCTCGCGATCACGGATGATCGCAGAAGTACCGTTTGAAGCGTGCAATTGACGATGAAACTAATGATGTTCGGCCGCCATGCTCAGGTAGACGATGGTCAGCACCATGAAGATGAAGGCTTGCAGCGTAATGATGAGGATATGCAGCACGGTCCAGAGGAACCCGGAAATCAACTGCACGGTACCGAGAAGATAGGTCGAGACTTGATCAAGCGAGGCGCCGAGCGTCATCACCGCGATCAGCACGAAGATCAACTCGCCCGCATACATGTTGCCGAACAGTCGCAGTGACAGTGACAGCGGCCGCACGGCCTCCTCGATGACGCGCAGAAGCAGGTTGGCTGGCGCGAACCACGGCCCAAACGGTGCGGTGAACCACTCCTTGAAGAAGCCGAAGAAGCCCTTGTGCTTGAGGCCGACATACTGGATCAGCAGAAACACGGTGAGCGACATGCCGATGGTGGTATTCAGATCGGCGGTCGAAACGACGCGCATGTAAGCGTGCTGAGGATCGTGACCGGCCATCTCGTTGGCTCCGGCCCAGGCCCACGGCAGCAGGTCGACCGGAAGCAAATCCATGAAATTCATCAGGAAAACGAGCACGAAAATTGTCAGTGACAGCGGTGCGATGAGCTTGCTGCGACCGTGGAAGGTCTCGCGGACCATGCCATCGACCATCGACACCACCATTTCGATGGCGCATTGCACCTTGTTCGGCACCCCAGCCGTGGCGCGGCGCGACACGCGCAGAAACAGCCAGACGAACAGGGACGCCGCCAGCAACTTGAACAGTACGCTGTCAATATTGACCATGAAGAACGGATTTTCGGTACCCGGCAACTGCACCTGCCAATGATGCAGATGGTGCTGGATGTACTCGGTCATGCTCTGCGATGCGTGTTCGCTGGCCATCGGGTTACCTGATTGCAATGAGGGCGATCCAGAACGAAAACTGTGCTGCCAGGATGCCGGCGATCAACCCGGCGAATGGCAATTTCAAGACTGCAATGGCCAGTGTCAGCGCCAGAAACAGCCAGAACCATTTAATGACTTCCGCCGCGTAGACGGAATGCAAAACGTTGCGTGCCGAGGCGACTCCCCGCCCAAACAAGCGAATTGCGAACAAGCCATTTCCGACCGCGATGATGGCGCCGCCCGCGAGGGTGGCCATGCCGATCCGCCAGCCAAGCGTCGAGGCGATCAAGGCGACCAAAACGGTCACGCCGATCTGCAATAGCGCGGTGCGAACTGCCACCCGCCGACCATTGGCGATGGAATTGCGCACTTGAGCCTGCCCGAATGCTTCATGGAATCGCTGCACGACAGCAAAAAGCTGCTTGCAGAGCCGACGAATGATATCAGTACGGCTTTGACCGTCGCAACCCGATTGTGTCCGTGAAGCGAACGTTTGCAGGTGCTCGCTGGCAGCGCCATCCACAAGCCGGCGAATGGCTGCGCATTGATGAGCTTGATTCGACCTTGTCCGGCACATCTGCGGTGCCATGCAAGACCTCGATATGAGCTTTCGAATGCGTCCAAATGCCGCAGTATCTGGCGGCTCCGGGCGAAACCCCGGTGAGCACCGGAACTGCAGCGGTTGCCGCTGATGGTATGTGCTCGGCATAATCGGAAGCCCCGGCTGGTCCCTGCCGCGCCAGAGTTGTAACGCGATGAGCCAATCTGCCGATGCCTTTCTTGAAGTTGCAGCCGGTAAAACGGTGTTTGCCGAAGGCGATGCAAGCAAGGTGATGTACATCATCGAATCGGGCAGCATTGATCTGCTGGTCGAAGCCTGCGGCACGGAACCGATTGCCAGCTTGGGTCCTGGCGATTTCTTTGGTGAGTTGTCAGTGCTCGACGATCAGGCGTGCTTTGCCACGGCGATTGCGCGCAAGCCGACCCGGCTTTTGAAAGTCGAGCGCGAAGGATTCTCAAGCCTGCTGCAGCAGGACGTCGACATCGCGCTGCACTTGCTGCGGACGCTTGCTCAACGGCAACAGCAATGGGTCAAGCGCCTGGCTTCGGCAAAACCTGACGTTGAAGCGAAAAAGCGCAAACCGGCGCCCGTGCCTGCACCCCGGCAATCGGCCAGCAAGCCCACCTTGCCAGCAGCCGAACAACCTTCAATGACGATGATCGAGGCGCCGGCGCCGCTGCCGACGCCGAGCAGCGGTTGCGTGCTTCGCCACGCCAAGGGCCAGGTCATCGGACTGGATCCGAATCTCAACGAGTTCCTGGTCGGTCGGCCCGACCCTGCGGCAGGTGTCAGCCCCGAGGTGGATCTGAGCCCGCTGGACCCTACCCGAAGCTTGAGTCGCCGCCACGCCAAGCTGATTCGTCAGGGTCAATTGTTCTTTGTGCGAGAAGAATCGCGCACGGTCAATGGTACCTTCGTGAACAACGTACGCATCAAGACCGGAGAAGATGTCCCGGTCAAACCCGGCGACAAACTGCGTTTTGGTGCGGTAGAGATCGATTTTTCTGCCGCCTGATGCGGCTCGGAGAGCGAAAATGGTGAATGTGCGTGAATTGCCTGAGTCCCTGTCCGGGGTCGATCTCGGCGTGATCGACGCCCTCAAGGCGCTCAAGGAAGAGGCCGACATCCTGCGCAAGCGCTTGTCCGGACTGGAAGACGTCAAAGCTGACTTCGATCCGGCCGTGTTCAGTCGCGTTCATGGCGACTACATCAGGCAAGTGTCCGAGATCGAAACCAAGGCAGAGCCACTGCGGCAGAAGGCGCGTGAGTCTTATGCGCGGCTGCGGGGCGCACTGACCGAGATCAGCAACGCTCACGAAGCGGTCAAGCTTGATCGGCAGGAAATCGAATTGCGCCGCAAGCTCGGCGAATTCAACGAAGAGGAATACAGCAAGCGACTCAATGCCATCGAGGCTTCATTGAGTGAGCGGACAGCCGCGCACAAGCAGGGCGAGGCTCTGCGAGCACGCTTCCTTGAAGTTTTCGATAGTGAGGAAGAGCTGATCCAGGCCGCCGCTCATGGTCCGTCAAACACCCAGGAAATGCCGGTTGCCGAAGATGTCGATATCCCCATGGATGCCGAGGTGCTCGATATTCCTGCGGCACAGACTCAGATCCTGCAGGTGCTCAAGCTGCCTGAACCACCGAAGGTGCCATTGCCGCCCACGACGCCAGGTGCAAAGCCAGCTTTTGGTGCCAATGCAACCATGTCGCTGCGAACCGCGCGTCTGGTCCCGCAAAATCCGGAAGCGGGTCGCACGGCCATACCGCTGCCACCGAAACCGGTTTCCCTGGGTTCTGATGCTGCCAGCGAAATCCGTATCGGCGGGCCTGGCGTCGAAGCCAGGCATGCACGCATCACGGTCGACTCGCAGGGCTACACACTGTCTGATCTGGACAGCAAATCGGGAACCCGCGTGAATGCTGAAGCGATCAAGCAGCGTGTGTTGCGACATGAAGACGTGATCCAGATCGGCATGGCTCGATTCGTCTTCCGAGAGGGCTGACGTGGCCCTCGACATCAAAGAGGAAAAGCTCGACGAGATTACTGCGCTCGGGCTGAAGGGGCGGCTGGATACCGATACGGCCGCTGATCTGGAGCTCGCCGTACAGGATCTGATCGATGCCGGAGCTGATCATTTCATCGTTGATCTCGCTGGCGTCGGCTATGTCAGCAGCGCCGGATTGCGCGTGCTGCTGATGTTGGCCAAGAAAGTCGATGGCAACGGCAGCTTGCGGCTTTGCGGCCTGAATCCGACCGTTCGGCAGGTTTTCGATGTCGCCGGATTCACCCAGTTGTTCAAGATTTTCCCGGATCGGGATGCCGTGCTCCAGCAAGGTGGCGCGGCCAAACCGAAACCGGCGGCCAAGAGCGGCAATACGCTGGCCGCAACTGCGACGAAGCTGCTCGGTATCAAGGCGGCCAAGCCGTCAAACACCAGGCTCGACGCGCAACAGGTAGCTGAAGTTGCGCGTGTACTGGGGATTTCCGGCTGATCAGTAATTCGGGTCGAACGGTGGCGGAATCCGCACCGGGGAATCCACCGCATCGCGGCTGATCGCCAGCAGGGTCAGATCATCGGTGGCTTTGGCGGAGCCAACGAATTCGCCGAGTTGCTGGTTGATCTCGGCCAGGATACCGGGCGCATCACTGGCTTTGGCCAACGCCGCCGTCGGTCGCTCGATACCGAATTGTTGTCCTTCCTCGTTTTCGGCCTCATCAAGGCCATCGGTATAGAACAGCAGACTGGCGCCGGGCCGCAGGTTTATCGTCGACGCGCCGAAATGGGTTTGTGCACTCGCGCCGAGTGGCGCGCCAGGCTCCAGAGTCACGGCTTCGACGGTGCCGTCTTCATTTCGCAACAACGGCGACGGATGACCGGCGTTGGCGATTTCGATGTCACCACTGGCGGCATCGATGGCGATGATCTGGGCGGTGACGAACATTCCGCCTTCGAGCTCATCCAGAAGTAGAACATTCAGCGTGACGAGCAGGTCGAGCGGGTTGCCTGCCTGGCTGGCAAGCAGGCGAACGGCCATTCCGAATCGCGCCATGACCAGCGCCGCCGACACGGCCTTGCCGGAAACATCGCCAATCACGATGCCGATGCGGTCATCAGAAAAGCGGAAGTAGTCATAGTGATCGCCGCCGACCACGCGCGCCGGAACGTAAGATTCAGCGAATTGGAAACCCGACTGACGCAAGGCGTTTTGCGGCAGGAAATGCTGCTGCACGCGTCGCGCCAGAAGCAGGTCGCGCTCAGCACCTTGGCGATCCGAATGACTGCCGCGCTCGGCTTCGAGCAAGCCACCGATGACGCTGGCGATGCCCTTGCCCAGCGATCGATCCAGCGTGCTCCAGGTGTCGGAGCGTTCTGATTCTGCAACGAGAATGCCGAGCGTCTCGCCGCTGAGAATCACCGGCGCGGCAAGAATTCCAGCCGGGGCATCGGCCACACCAAGCGGCTGAATCACCGAAGCACCCCCGGCAACGCCGTCAACATGACGCTGGCATGCCTTGGCGAGTGCCGCCGAGCGCTGCTCGACTTCGGGTGCAGCGCCAGCTTGTCGGGAAAAGGGCAAAAGCTGACTGCTGCCTGGCCGGGTCACAAACAGGGTCACCCGCGTACAGCCCGAGAAAGCATCGCGCAGCGTGTCGAGAATCTGTTCAATCAGTTGCGCAGGGCTTTCCCGCCGCGCCGGAAGGGCGGCAGTCCAGGCCAGCAACTCGAGTCGATCCAGAAGTTGTGGGAATGAGCTGTTGTCATCGGATCGGGCTGCCCTGGCTTCGGTCAGGTCCAGTCTGACCGGAACTTCACCGATGACCAGTTCGAGCGTGCCTTCGACTTTGAGGTTGCCATGGATCGGCTTGCCTTTGAGCAAGCTTCCATTGGCGCTGCCGAGGTCATGGAAATGCCAGCTTCCATCATTGTTGACGCAAATTTCCGCATGCCGACGCGAGACGGTGGAGTCATCAATGCGCACATCGCAATACGCTCCCCGACCAATAATGACCGATTCGCTGAAGCTGAACTGCTGGCCTTCGAGTGGGCCGCCGGTAATGGTCAGGCTTGGCATGATTGGATCGCAATATCGGCAAGTTCAGCGAAGCGCGCGTTCGCTTGTGAAGTCTTGTTGTTCACGATTTCATCCCCTCCACTGGACCCAATGTCCATCGACCAGGATTGTGCTTCGTGCCTGAAGCGTGTCTGCAGGTCGATGATCCGCATGCTTCAATACATTCACCCCGCAGTGTCGCATGAGGATCGCCGGACGTGAATATTGCACTGACTGAAAAGTGGGCAACACCTGCAATTGCTCGGCAACTGCTCCTGCGTTGCTCTACCTCCTGCATCCATGCAGTCGCCCTGCATTGCAGACATACATGCCATCCATGGCAATAAAAAAACCGGACGGCGAGCCGTCCGGTTTGAGTGCGCCGCGACCAATCCCGGGGAGGGGGGGCGCAGCGCAAATCCTTGCCTGGAAGCAGGGCTATTACTTGCCTGAAGCAGCCTTCTTCACCGAGTTGACCTGCTTGGTCACGGCGTCGTTGGTGGCTTCGAACGAACCCTTGATCAGGTTGCCCAGCTTTTCGTTGGTCTTCAGCGTCAAGCTGACGACTTCCTGATTGGTCGCGTAAAGCTTCTCAGCGGACTCCTTGGCCAGCTGAATGCCCTTCGGCCAGATCGCCTTGGCAGCTTCGAAGTCACGGACTTCGGAAGCTTCGGTCCAGAACGCGTTCGACGCGCTGACGTGATTTTCAATCGCCTTCATCTGCAGGCCGGCGATGCTTTCGAAACCTGCCAGAGCAACGCTCTGAGCCTGGGCGGCGGCATCGGCAAAGTTCTTGCCAAGGGAAAGAAACTGCGAATTCATTTGCTCGTACATGGCTGATTTCCTCGAATGGAGTGTGGGTGGAATGTACTCTAGCAAAGAGTTTGTTGCAGCGCAACATATTCGATCATTTATAGTCAGAATCTGTTCATAAATCCTTTACATTCCGTGTGTTATGCGTGTCAGATTGATGTGCGCACGCAATAATCAAGGGTGCTTCTCAGACCGATGGCCCGTCGTAGTGGCAGCCCGATGTGCAAGTTTCATGGACGATGACGCGCGCCAGCATCGGTAGCCGCGGTTTCAGCGCATCCCAGATCCACACGGCCAGATTTTCACTGGTCGGGTTGTCGAGCCCCGGTACGTCATTGAGGTAGTGGTGATCAAGCTGTTCGTGGATCGGCGCGAAGGCCGCCTTTACTTCAGAGAAGTCACAGATCCAGCCAAGTGTCGGATCGAGTGGCCCGCTGACATGGATCTCGATCTCGAACGAATGGCCGTGCAGGCGTGAGCACTTGTGGCCCTCCGGAACGTTGGGCAGGCGATGGGCTGCCTCGATGCGAAATTTCTTGAAGATGTGCATGGAAGGTCGCTGTCAGACAGAGGATGGCGAGCTTCGCCAAACACCAAGGATAACGTCGTCGCGAGGAAAGCGCTTGCAGCGGGCTGTTTGGTGGATTCGATTTTCTTACTTGCGTCGCACTTCAGTCGCGCCGCGAAGTGGCGTAAAAATAGACAAAAGAGAAACATCTGCAGGACCGGCCTCAGTTCACCATCAACGGAAATAATTCAAGTCTCGCCAAGAAAGAGCCGGGCGATGGCGAGTGCCATGCGATAGGGCTCGGGACCATTGCGGTTGCTCAGGATGATCACGCTCAAGTGTCGTTGCGGATAGCGTACGAAGACATTGCGAAAGCCGATGCTTTCGCCCGAGTGCCAGAGTGATTCGCCCGTGATGCGCCAGCCGAAGCCGTAGCTGACATTGGCGTCGTCGGTTGTCGTCCATGCCGTGAAGGCAAGCTTTCGCGAGGCATCGCTGAGCAGACGGTCATCGTAGAGCGCCGCATCCCATCGGTCGAGGTCGTCGATTGAGGAATAGATGCCGCCGTCGCCGAGAACCGCACTGGTCGTGCTCTGGTCGGTACGTGCCCAGCCGGTTGCGCTCTCGCTGTAGCCATAGGCGCGGTGGGGAACCGGCGGGCCGCCGTTGACGTAGGCCAGTGTGTTGCGCATGCCAAGTGGCTCGAAGATGCGTTGCTTGAGAAAATCTTCAAAGCGCAGGCCCGAGGCCTTCTCGACGATCAGGGCGAGCATCGAATAGCCGCCATTGCTGTAGCGGTAATGAGTGCCGGGCGCGAAGTACAGATGATCCTGGGCTTCTAGAAGATGCAGCACGTCGCTGTCGCGCAGCTGGGTCCTTTGCGTCACCGGCATCAGGTCTTCGTAGTCGATCATGCCGCCGGTATGCGACAACAACTGGCGGATCGTGATCGGATCGGTGACGGCGGGTAGCGAGGGCAACCACTGGCGCATGCGGTCATCGATCGAAAGCCGACCGTCCTCGGCGAGAAGAAGGATCGCCGCTGCGGTGAATTGTTTGGTTACCGAGGCCAGTCGAAAATTCGTTGCAGCTGTCGTCAACTCGTGATCTTCGAGATTGGCAAATCCGTAAGCCTTGCGCACAACCGACTTGCCATCGCGGATGACCAGGACCGAGGCGCCGGGAACATCGCCTTGATACGCGAGCATGATCGCACCGATCACAGATTCGTCAGTCATGGGCTTTGTTCCGCTGGCACACCCGCCGAGCACAAGCGCAAGCCCGGCCAGCAGCGCAAACCTTGCAGGACTCCAATTGTGGAGACCGTTTCCACGGCGATCACGGTCGCTTTTCAATCGGTACGTCATAAATCGTCTCCGGCGAAGGCTCGGTCTCGAAGCGGTAGTGCCACCACTCCATCGGGTAGTTCTTGAATCCGCCTGCTTGCATGGCCGCGCGCAGGCGCTGGCGGTTCGCTCGCTGTGCATTGCTGACCCGTGTCGAATCGGTATGCGCGCGAGGATCGAAAAAGTCGAAATCCGTGCCCATGTCGAGCGTCCGGCAATGTGTTCCCCGGTCATCGCATTTCTTCAGGGTCAGGTCGATCGTCGCGCCACGACTATGTCCTGACACCGGTGCAATGTAGTCGCCGAGCAATTCGGACTTGTCGAGATTCGGGTAGTGCTGTGCCTTGGTCTTCTGGTCGCCGGGATCAGTGGCCCATTCGACGAAGCGATTCACTGCACGCACAGGTCGATAGCAGTCGAAAACCTGCAATCGCATCGCGCGCTTGCGCAGATTGCGTTCGACGTCGGCCAGGGCTCTGGCAACCCGGGATTTGAGCAGGCAGCGCGCGGCGCCGTAGCCGTCGATCGGCGCGCCGACGAAGTTGTCAGCACCGGCATAGCGCATGTCCAGGGTGATGTCGGGAACCAGGCTAGTGATATCGACAAGGTCGGCCTCGGCGGCGGTCGTGGCGCTCGAAAGCACAGGCTTGGCGTCGGACGCCGCCTGTCCACTCTGCAACCCAAAGCAGACCAGTACGGCGAAGTACAAGGCGCGTCGCTCAATCACAATCGCCGACCCGTGTGAATGCAAGATCCTCGTAGTCGAAACTGAAGTCGGCCTCGGGATCAACCTTGCTCATGCGCAAGCTCGGCATCTCACCGGTACTGAAATCGAGCCAGGCCTCGGCATCGACGCTGTCGTCATCCCAGTCGACGAGGATCCGCTCACCTGTCCGCATGAGCGTGCCGAGCAGGCGTGGCGATTTGGCCGAGCGGAAGCGGACGCGTTGCTTCTCGGCACAGATCGTGACGTCGCCAAACCACGGATCACGCCAAAGTCCGAGCAAGCCGTTCAATTGCACCGGCGTCACCGGCTTTCGTGGTTGCGCGTCGGCGGCGACGTGACCAGGCACTGACGAGCGATCGGCGGCCAGATCGGCAGCATAGTCGCTGACGCTGCGCGGATCGTCTGGCGCGGTGAACTGTTTGACCAGTGCTTCGCCAAGCACCGTTCTCGCCTCGCCGGCTTCGCCATTGATCAGAATGACGAAGCCGGATTTGCGATCGGGCAACAGCATCATCATCGAGTACATGCCTGACAGCGTACCGGTATGCGAAACCGTCCATTCGCCGTCGACATCGCCGACGCGGAAGCCGAATGCGTAGAGCCACGCATGGGTGTGATCCCAGGCACGGCGTCGTGCCGAAATCGGCATCGGCGTATGCGGCGCCCACATCGCAGCCCGCTGCGCTGCCGACAACCAGGCCCGTTGCTTGGCATCGGGGGTCAACCAGTTGCCGGCCCAGCGCAGCATGTCATCGAGACTGCAACGGATGCCGCCGGCCGCGGCCGAGGTGATTTCGGCGACAGCTTCGCCATCGGCACCGACAACGATATTGCGTCCCTGGTCATGGCCATGCGGTTGCGCGATATCGTCACTGGCCGCGGCCTTCCACGCACCGACGCGACAGTTCAGGCCGAGTGGCGCGAACACCTCCGTACGCATCAGTTCCTCGTAGCTCGCTCCGCCCGCCGCGGCGGCGACTTCGCCAGCGACGACATAGAGCAAGTTGTCGTACGCATAGCCGGCACGAAAGCTGTACTTCGGCTTGATGTGACCCAGGCCGGCAAGGATATCGGCGCGCGCAAATTGGTTCGGCTCGGGCCACAGCATCAGATCACCGCCGCCTTCAGGCAGGCCGCTGTTGTGCACAAGCAGATCACGGACCTGCATGTTCTGAGTCACCCAGGGGGCGAACATGCGGAAGTCCGGCAGGTATTTGATTACCGGGTCATCCCAGCGCAGCTTGCCGGCATCGACCAGACGCGCAAGCAGACTCGCCGTCATCGCCTTGCTGTTTGAAGCAATCTTGAACAGGGTTTGTCGGGTAATTTTTTTGCCCGAGCCCGCTTCACGTTCGCCGCTCGTGCGCGTGTAGATGATCTTGCCGCCGTCGATCACGCCGACGGCGAGACCAGGCAAATGGTAGCGTTGCACGACGTCATTGAAAGTCTGGTCGATGCGCTCCTTCGAGGGCGCGGCGAAAGCCGTCGTGGCCGCGATCAGTAGGGCTGAGAAAGCCATTGGAATCCTGCTCATCAACTTCAAGCCTCCTGCCAGTCGAGGGCCGGCAATTCACCGAGGCACATCTCGGCATGGCTCTGGCGTCGTCGCACCAGCGACCAGCGGCCCCTGTCGACGAGCACTTCGGCGGCGAGCGGCCTTGAATTGTAGGTCGACGCCATCGACGCGGCATACGCACCGGTAGTGCGGATCATCACCAGATCACCCTCCCCGCACTCAGGCAGCATACGACCTCGGGCGAAAGTATCGCCGGTTTCGCAGACCGGACCGACGATGTCGTATTCGACCTGCGCCCGAGAATTCGACGACAGCGCGACGATGTCATGCCAGGCGTCATAGAGGCTGGGCCGGGCGAGATCGTTCATGGCCGCATCGAGGATCAGAAAATCGCGTTCGTCGCCGTGTTTGACCCGAATCACCCGACTCAGCAGGATGCCCGCCTCGGCAACCAGCCAGCGGCCTGGCTCAAGCACGATTCGGCCACGGTAATCGTGTAGGGCGTGACGGATCGTTTCGACGTAGTCACTCGCGCTGGGCGGATCGTCATGGCCTTCGCGATAGCAGACCCCGAGTCCGCCACCGACATCGATTGAATGGATTACATGGCCAGCGGCCTCAAGCTCACGACGAAACGCGGCAACCCGTTCGAGCGCCTCGCGGAAAGGTTGCAGGCTGAGGATCTGCGAGCCGATGTGTACATGCAGACCGTTGAGGCGCAGGTTCGGGTATTCCCGCTGATTCGCAAAACAGCCACGTGCCACGTCGATGTTGACGCCGAATTTGTTCTCGGACATCCCAGTCGAGATTTTTGCATGCGTTCGCGCATCAACGTCTGGATTGATGCGTAGCGCAACGTTGGCGACCTGTGTGCGTTCGGCAGCGAGGCGTTGCAGAGTCTCCAGTTCGTCGAGCGATTCGACATTGAAGCGGGCGATTTCGGCATCGAGCGCGTGGCACATTTCGTCTGCGGTCTTGCCGACACCGGAAAAGACGATTCGGCCCGGATCGATGCCAGCGTCAAGCGCGCGCCGGAGCTCCCCGGCCGAGACGATATCGGCACCTATCCCTGCAGCAGCCATCAACTCAAGAATCGCGCGCAGCGGATTGGCCTTCACGGCAAAGCAGATTTGCGCATCGAGTCCGCTCAGGGCGCGGTGCAGATCGTGGATGCGCTCGCGTATCGCACTGGCGGAGTAAACATGACAAGGCGTGCCGACGCGCGTCACCAATGCTTCGAGATCGACACCATCGAAACGGGAGCATCTGCCGGTGACATCGTGAGCATCACGTATCGATGCAGCAGCGTCTTGCGAAATCAGCATGGTCGTCATTGCCATAAAAGAAAACGTGGCGAAGCCGGCGGTGGAGAGTGGGTGCCGGTCGCCACGCTGGGAAAAGACGGGTGATCCGGATTCGTCCCGGATCACCCCAGGGCAACCTAGAAATTCGCGGTCACCGTCAGTTGCGCAAAGCGCGGGTTCTGGAAGCGGATTGGTTGACGGAACGTTTCGCTGGTTGAGCTCGAGATGTCGGTTTGCAGATCCTGATCCACCGCCGTGGTGCGCTGCTGGTTGAGCAGGTTGTAGATCGCGAATTTGACCTGCAGTTCGCCCTTGTGGCTGATCGGCGTGACCCAGGAGACGCTGGCACCGATGTTGTAGGTCCAGGGGGTGCGTCCGTACTTGCCGCGTGGTGAGCTTTCGTAGACGCGACCCGGCGACGGACCTTCGCAGTTTTGCACGCAGATGTAGTAGCTGTGGTAGTTGGTTTCGTCGAATGGATTGCCGACGCCGAAGCCGGTAACCGGTGTGCCCGAGTGGAGGTCCAGATCACCACCAAGCCGCCAATGGTCGTTCAGCGCATAGGCGCCACGGACCTTGATCTGGTGGCGCCTGTCATTCGGCAGATAGCCATCACCGCCGAAGTTGACCCAGGGATCATCGAAATTTTCAGTGCGTCCGGTGTCATCAAACTCGGTGTCTGAATTGACTGGACCTTCGGCATTGCCCTCGCTCTTTGACAGCGTGTAGGACGCGTTCAAGGCCCATTTGCCATCCCAGGGGTGGTCGATCTGGAACTCCAGAGCCTTGTAAGTTCGCTTCGGCGATACCCAACCGCGCTGGCCGAGATAGTTGCCGTCGCTGTCATACATTGCCCAGCCTTCGCGTGAGGTATCGACGGTGACCCAGCCATCGGCTTCACCATCGCAATCGGTGTCGCCAAATACAGTCACCGGTTTGCCGGGATTGGCCATCACCCAGCCGATATAGCCGTCTTCGCCGCAGGCGGCAGTGGCGCTGATTTCCATGTCATCGATTGCATTGTGCAGGCGACGATAGGTGCCGCTCACGCCCCACGACCAGCTCTCGTTGAGGCGTTGCTGGAAACCGAGGATTGCTTCGTCCTGGTAGACCGGATCCATGTCGCGATCGACTTCCGAACGCAGATCGCCAACCGATCCATCGCCTTGCGAATTGTCGATATTGCCAATTTGAGGGCCAAGGACTGGAATGGCGTATTGCGAACCGTTGCGATCCACAAGTTGGAAACCGTCGAACGCATAGTAGGTGCGCTCATCAAGCAGACCGCCGGCCTGCTTGATGTTGATCACGTTGGCCACCGGCAGAAAATAGCGACCCAGATTGCCGAACAGCTTCATGTTGCCATCGCCATTCATGTCCCAGGAAAACCCGAGACGCGGTGCGATCATGTTGTCCATCTTGATGTAGCTCGCGCCGCTGCCATCCTTGTTGTCGAAGCTGTCCATGCGCAAGCCAAGGTTGAGCAGAAAGTTCGGCGTGATCGACCAGTTGTCCTCAATGTAGGCAGCCGCGTTGGTCGATTCGAACGTGCCGGCGATTTCGTAGCGTCGTGCGCGCACATAACCTTCGTATCCTTCTGGAAGGATGCCGCCGTTCGGGATCGTCGCGCCTGGCGTTGCCGAGTAGATGTTGTAATAGAAGCCGCCAGGGCCCGGATAGTGGCGATCGTAATCGGACGTATTCTTCTCGTGATCGAGGCCGAAACGCAGCAGGTGATCACCGAGGCTCCAGTCGAAATCGATACGAGCGGCTTCGCGGCCATCGTTGCGTGCCTCGACCTTGCTGCTGGTCGTGCAGCCGAGCGGGACGCCGGGATCAGGAATTGTGCTGGTTGCGGCGACCCGGTTGCACTCCACATCGCTTAGTGAGCGAGTGAAGGATTCGCGGTTGTTTTCGCCGTAAAGCACCTTCATCGACAAATCGTTGGTCAGATACGAGCTCCAGGTCAGCGCCCAGTTGCGCCCGCCGGTGTCGTTATAGATCTCGTTGGTCTTGTCGCCACGCTGTGCCGCTTCGAAATCGTAGTTGTAGACGCTGCCGACGTTGCCATTGGCATCCGAGAAGCCGGTGAATTCGAGCAGGTTCCTGTCGTTGATGTGCCAGTCGAGCTTGGCCCCCCAGAAACCGTCATCGGACTTGTTGTAGGTGTAGGTCGTGCCGCGGTTGTTGGTATTGCGTGGCGTGTTGTCGCGCCCTTCGTACATGAGGAAAAAGAACAACTTGTCCTGCACCAGTGCGCCCGAGGCGAACAGGTTGAGCTTGGTCAACGAGTACTCGTCCTTGCTCGCGCTGATGTAGCGGGTGCCGTCGGCGTCGTAGCGATCCTTGGCCGCTGACTGCCATGCGGCGGGTTCGGTCGTCAGTTGGGCACCGTAGTGGAACTCGTTGGTGCCCGAACGAGTGACCGCATTGACCACACCGCCGGTGCTGCGACCAAACTCGACCGAGTAGCCACCGGTCTTGACCTGGAATTCCTGATAGAACGCGAAAGGTGCACTCGAAAACCCATTGCGGTTGTAGAAATCGGTAACGTTGAGTCCGTTGACGTAGTAGGAGTTCTCAGCCACCGAAGAGCCGCCGAAGGAGATGCCGCCGAACGAGGCGACACCCTTGTTGACGCCGGGTGCGAGGGTCGCCACCGAGGTGATGTTCTGATCGACTGGCAGGCGCGCGAGATCCTCGCGAGTGACGTTCGTTGCGATTTCGGTCGAGGTAACGTCCACTACCGATACCGCATTTCCGGTGACCTGGATGACATCGAGCGCCTGAGCTTCGCTGCCGAGATTCGCTGTCGTGGCGTTGCCGAGGGTGACGGTGATTTGTTCCGGTGTGCCGATGACCTCGCCGCCCTGATTCGCCTCAATCTTGTATTGCCCGATTGGCAGGTAGGGGAAGCGGTAGTTGCCGTTGGCATCCGCAGTGACCGAGCGGGTAAAGCCAGTATCCGGGCTGGTCACCGTGACTACGGCACCCGCTGCGGTGCGTCCGACCAATGAACCATCGGTATTGCCGGCATAGGCCGCGGTTGATGCCAGCAGCGATAGGCCGAAGCCCAAGGCCAGACAAAGTGATGTCTTGCGCATAGCGCGGTTGCTGTTCCCCATGTTCCTCTCCCGTCGAGGCTGTCGATGCCGCTCTGTCGGCGGCGGTTGGTTGAATCAAGGCGTGGCCGCGGACACCTGCCACACGAAGTCGTAATCCCACTGGTTGAAGTACAGGTTGCCGCCGCTCCATTCCGCTTCGCCGCGTTGCAGATCGACGGTTTCGGAGCGAAAGAATTTCTTGGCCGGGACGAATTCGCGGCCATAGTCGTCGTTGAAGGCGATGCGATAGGCATCGAGACCGCCAAGGTAGAAACCGGCGACGCGCGGATCGTCACTGCGCAGGCGACCCGTGGTCACATCCATCGGAATCCAGCCGTAGGGCGCAATGTAGAGCTGGCCCCAGTCGTGCAGATTCCAGTAGGCATTCCCCTCGGAATAGACCATGCCTGATTGCCAGCGCGACGGAATCCCGTTGAGTCGCAGCAAGGCCATCAGCAGCAGGGTCTGCTGGCCACAATCGGCATGGCCGGCGTGCAGGGCGTAGTCGCTGATATTGCTGATCGTTGAGTATTCGCGCGCACCCGCCCAGGGAATCTGATCGACGGCCGCGTAGAGTTTCTGGGCGATGCGCCAGGGATTCTTCTCGTCACCAACGATCTGCCGCGAAAACAGGCGCAGCGATTCGTTGAAGACAATATGCGGCGGACGCTCAGCGACGAACGGGGCCAGTTCGGGGGTGATCTTTGCGCTGATCACCTTGTCCGCATCAACCGCATGCGACTGCGCCGAAACGGTCAACTCATAGCTGATCGAGAATGCGGTGGGCTTGCCGGCTTCGGCCTTTTGTTCGAGATAGACCGTGCGCTGCAACGCCGATTCGGGGGCGATGACATGCTTGCCAGGCGTGCTTGCAATGAATTGGATGTTGTCCTGCTTGCCGGGCAGGGCACGTGGATACGGAATCCATGCGCGCACGATTTCGCCAGCCGGAACCGCATCGGCATGCACGCTGAGCGATTGGGTGATCTTGAGTTTGCGCGAAGCCAGGCCGCGCGCGTGGCCAGCGCCTGCGGCAGCGAGGATTTCGCGATGATGGGCATTCGCGGTTTCCATGGGGCCGTCGCGCAACGGCGTCTGCTCACTGCGCCGGGCCAGCGCTTCGGCGCTCAGGCGAAACAGGTTGGAGGCGGCGCGATTGAAGTAGAGCACACGACCATCGATCGATTGCTGCTCGAACAAACCATGCGCCTTCCAGTTCGCGAAATCCGCATCGGTGAGATCGGGAATGTTCTTGCGCAGTTGCGCCTTGAGTGCAGCCTCGTCGAGAGTGAAATCGAGCAGAATGCGGCGCATGCGCTCACGCTCGAAAACCAGCGATTCACGTGATGAAGCATCAAGCGACGTGTCGGCCAGAGCCAATGCAATTGCCGCTTCGGCAGCATCAAATTGGCCGGCATCGACTGCCGTGATCACATCCGCAACGCTGACACGCTCGCTTTGCGGCATCTGCGCGAAAGAGCTTGAGCCGAGTGCACAGACGAGCACCAGAACCCAAGTCAGGCGAAGTGCTGCGACATTCGTTGGCGTGACAATGGTTCGGCTCAACGGAATCATTCCCGGTCGACGTTGGGCGATGTTTAACATGCTTGCAATGCGCGGTCAATAATTTATGCTTCCATCAAATTGAGCGCGAATGTTCTATTCCTGACGGATTCGGGGAGCGGTAATTCGATGATCGAAACGGTGTGGCCGTGGTTGGCCTTGATGCTGCTCTGCGCAGGCATTTTTGCTGCGCTTGAGCGGCATTGCGCGTGGCGGATTTTCTCCGTCATGCCGCCAATCGTAATGACCTACCTGCTGGTCACCACACTCGCCGTTTCCGGGCTTTGGAAGGTCACGCCGGGCATACGTGAGGCACACTCCTTGCTCGTCGCGCGTGTGTTGCCGGCTCTACTGTTTCTGCTCATGATCAACTGTGATCTGCGTGCAATCTGGAAGCTCGGGCCTCGCGTACTCGGGGTTTTCGGCTGTGCCACGGCGAGCCTGTTGATCGCGTTCCCGCTGACTTACCTGATCTACCGCCATTGGCTTCCGGTTGCCGCCTGGCAACCATTGGCCGCACTGAGCGGAAGCTGGATGGGTGGCAGCGCCAACATGGTTGCGGTCAAGCAAGCCATCGGCATGCCCGACTCGCTGCTGGCGATGTCGCTGGTTACCGATGCGCTGTGCTATTCGCTGTGGGTCGCCTTGCTGTTTTCGCTGGCTCGCCTTGCACCTGCATTCAATCGCTGGACGCGTGCGACTGAACGTCCAATCGCGTTGCTGGAATCAGCAGCGAGCAAATCACCGAGTGCCGACGGCGTGCTGCTGTGGCTTGGGCTGGCATTGTTTGCCGGTGTGCTTTCAAGCTGGCTGGGTGCTCAACTGCCGGTCAGCAACATGATCTCGGCAACAACCTGGACAATCCTGCTGGCCACGGCGTTCGGTTTGATTGCCGCGCAGACGCCGCTGGCGCGCTATCCGGGCGCCGCGGCGATTGCCGGCGGCCTGCTCGTTTTCATCGTCGCCGTGCTTGCCTCGCAAAGCAATTTCGAAGGTATCGGCCGAGCGCCGTTATACCTGATTTGCGGTCTGACCATCCTTGCCATTCATGCCGGTTTGTTGCTGCTCGCCGCGCGAGTTTTCCATTTCGATTTACACTTGTGCGGCATTGCCTCACTGGCGAATATTGGCGGCGTCGCCGCCGCGCCGATCCTTGCCGCGGCCTATTCACGCGCCCTGGTTCCGGCTGCAATCCTGCTTGCCCTGCTCGGCTACGTCATCGGTACCGGTCTCGGTATTGCAATGGCTTCCGTGCTTTCTACTCTGGCCCCGACATGATGAATCGCACAAGCAAACCATTGTTGATCTGCTTCAGTCTGATCCTGCTGGGATCTGTTTCCTGTGCAAATGCGCTGGAAACTCGCACTTCAACGATTCCCGCGCACGGGGTCATCGGTGTCGACGAGGCGCAGCTTTCCGTCGGCTTTTGGGTCAAGCGCCTGCCTGATGCCGATCACGTCATTCTCGATCCGACAGCCATTGCTGCGCAAAATGCCGAGGTGCTGCACAAGGATCGCTCGATGCACGATCTGGCGACCTTGCCTGAGCAGGTGACGCGTACCCGGGTGCTTGCCTGGATCGATGGCGTTTCAAGTCGGCCAACACGCGAGTTGTTCGACATTGACGGGAAGCCGGTTGCCAAGGCGGCACTCGATGCGCTGATGCGCAATCTCGATCGCGACGCGGTGCCCGAACTGCAGGCACCGCGTCATGGTCTGATCGTCCATCGTGCAGCGATGCGCTCGATGCCGACCGCCTTGCGCGTTTTCAGTGAAGCCGGAAACACCGATATTGATCGTTTCCAGGAGAGTGCGCTGTTTCCCGGAACCCCCGTGTTGATCGTGCATCGCAGTCGCGACAAGGAGTGGCTGTTCGTGGTCAGCGCACGCTACGCGGCCTGGGTCGAGGCGACGGCGATCGCCGAAGGTTCGGCCGCAGAGATCGCCAGCTATGCCGCGCATGCAGCGTACCGAATCGTCACCGGCGCGACCGTGCAGACTGTATTCAGCCGCGAGCAGCCCGCGCTGTCAAAGTTGCAGCTAGACATGGGTGTGCGCCTGCCGCTGCTCGAGGACTGGCCGCCAGACAAGCTGGTCAACGGCCAGCATCCCTACACCTCGCATGTCATCGAACTGCCGCTACGCAAAGCCGATGGCCATCTTGAATTGGTTCCGGCCTTGCTGCAGAAGAATGCCGATACAGGCAGCGACTATCTGCCGCTGACCGAAGCCAACATCATCAAGCAGGCCTTCAAGTTCCTTGGCGAGCGCTATGGCTGGGGTCACGCCTACGATGCGCGCGATTGCAGCGGTTTCGTCTCCGAGGTCTATCGCAGCATGGGTGTGCTGATGCCGCGCAATACGCGTGACCAAAGTGTCAGCCCGGCTTTGCGCAAACGCCTGTTCTCCAAGGCCGATGACCGCGCGACGCGACTGGCCGCGGCGCGCGCGATGCTGCCCGGCGATCTGATCTACATTCCCGGTCACGTGATGATGGTCATCGGCCACATGGATGGCGCCCCGTATGTCATCCATGACACCACCGGTCTCAGCTACCACCTCGCCGACGGCAGCCTGCGCCGGATCACTCTCAATGAAGTTTCCGTCTCACCGCTGCTACCCTTGCAGTTCAACGACACGGAAACCTATGTCGACCGCATGACCAGCATCGTCACGATGCGTCCTGCACCCACCAAGGATGTTCGCCCCGTCCCATGAAGATCACCGATATCCGCTTCGGCATGCTTCGCGTGCCCCTGAAGACGCCGTTCAAGACCGCCTTGCGTACGGTCGAGGCGGTCGAAGACATCATTGTCATGGTCAATACCGACAGCGGCGAAGTCGGCTATGGCGAGGCACCCGCAACCGCAGTGATCACCGGCGACACGCACGGTTCGATCATCGATGCGATTCGCGACTACATCACACCACGCCTGATTGGTGCAGACATCGCTGATCTCAATCGAATCACGCACCTGATCCAGGGCTCGATGGAAAAGAACTCGAGCGCCAAGGCTGCCGTCGAGATTGCCGTCTACGATCTCTGGGGTCAGCTCTACAACGCCCCGCTCTATCGCCTGCTCGGTGGCGGCGATCCCGTCATCACCACCGACATAACGATCAGCGTCGACTATATCGACAAGATGGTCGCCGACTCGCTGGCTGCGGTCGAGCGTGGCTTTGAATCACTCAAGATCAAGGTTGGCAAGGACATCGGCGTCGACATCGAGCGGGTCAAGGCGATCCATGCGGCGGTCGAGGATCGCGCCCTGCTTCGTTTGGATGTGAACCAGGGCTGGACGGCCAAGCAGGCCGTGTATGCGCTGCAGACACTTGAGAATGCGGGTGTGCGACTGGAACTGGTCGAGCAGCCGGTCAAGGCCAATGATCTCGACGGCATGAAGTACGTCACCGAACGCGTACACACACCGATCATGGCCGACGAGAGTGTGTTCGGCCCGACCGAGGTGATTGAGCTGATCCGCATGCGCGCGGCTGACATCATCAATATCAAGTTGATGAAGACCGGTGGTATCTCCAACGCGATCCGCATCGCCGATATCGCTGAAATGTACCAGGTCGAATGTATGATCGGCTGCATGCTCGAAACCAGTATCAGCGTTGCCGCCGCGGTGCATGTGGCGGTGGCCAAATCGAGTGCGATCACCAAGATTGATCTCGATGGGCCGTCGCTGTGTGCGTTCAATCCGGTTGAGGGCGGGGTAATCTTCAATGAGTCCGAAATTACCGTGACCGATGCGCCAGGCCTCGGCATTCGCGAAATTCGCGGTCTCGAACTGATCGCTTGAACGGAGCGCAACGAGACGACATGTCACCGCTGCTGAAAATCCGCGCCGAGCGCGACCAGATGTCGGCGATCGAACGACGCATCGCCGACTTCCTGCTGGAGGAGGCGCATCTGCTGCGCGACTACTCTTCGCAGCAACTTGCCAATGCACTCAAGATCAGTCAGTCGAGCGTGGTCAAGTTCAGTCAGAAGCTCGGTTTCAAGGGTTATCCGGATCTCAAGTATTCGATCGGCGAGGCAATCGCCCGTGGCGATGGTGCTGACGGCAACAGCAGTGGAAACGGTGGTCACGGCGAACCACCTGATGAAGATTCGAATTCTGCATTGGCCGAAAGCCTTTGGTACATCAAGACCCGCGCCGAGCAGGAAACCCGTCTGATCAATCCTTCGGCCGGGATCGATACGATTGCCGGGCTGATCGGCAAGGCGGGCAAGGTGTTCATCATCGGGCTTGGCGAGGATGGCATCCCGGCACGTGCATTTGCGATGCGACTGTCCCTGCTCGATATCCTCACCGTGCATCATTTCGATACCGTGCTGATGACCGCGAGCATTGCCACGGCGACCGAAACCGATGTGTTGCTGGTGTTCTCCGAACATGGCCAGCAAACCAACTTGTGCAAGATCAGTCGCCAGTTTCGCGAGCAGCACGGCAGCGTAATCTCGGTCACCCGGCATACGGCCAATCCGCTGCGCGCGCACGCCGATCAGT
Source organism: Dokdonella sp. (assembly GCF_035703485.1). Taxonomy (GTDB): domain Bacteria; phylum Pseudomonadota; class Gammaproteobacteria; order Xanthomonadales; family Rhodanobacteraceae; genus Dokdonella. The sequence continues at coordinate 29,210 of NZ_DASSYD010000084.1, forward strand.
CATTGCTCGTATCAGCACACGATGATCGTGCGCATATTGAACCGCTGATCTACCAGTCGGCCTTGCGCCATCTGCTCGACATGATTTTCGTGCTGCTCTGCGAGAGCGGCGAAGATCGCCTTGCCCGGCTCGAATCGAATCTTGAGCGCATTCGCAGTTTGTTGGAGCCTTGAGGAGCGGGAGTGGGAAGTGGGAAGTGGGGAGTGGGGAGTGGGGAGTGGGGAGTGGGGAGTGGGGAAGAAGCGTATGCAATTCGCCGTAAACCCGTAGGAGCCCGTTTACGGGCGAGCTTTCCAATCAACATGGAGAGGAACTCGCCCGTAAACGGGCTGCTGCATGAAGCGGATGGCGGTGGGAGTCGTGGGAGCGGCTTCAGCCGCGATTCCTGCAAAGTTTTTGCATCGACGAAACGAACCTGGAGAAAAGCTCAATGGTAGTTTGGCTACAAGGAATTGAATGATGCTTGCGCCAGGAAACCATGTACTTCGGGTTGGCCTGATGTTTGTGCTCGCCGGCATGGTAGCGCTGATTGCGCCGCTCGCCAACGCAACAACTGACGCCGAAATCGTCGCCGGTTCAAAGCAGATGATTGTCGTCATAGCGCCGGACTGGAGCAGTTCAAAAGCCAGCCTGCGTCGCTTCGCGCGTCAAGGCGGCGAATGGCAAGCGTTGTCGGCGGCGCAGCCGGTGGTCATCGGCAAGTCGGGATCGGCCTGGGGGCTGGGTCTGCATTCGTCGCAACCCGGCCTGCAGAAGCGCGAGGGCGATGGTCGCGCACCGGCTGGCATTTTTGCGATTGGACCGGCGTTCGGTTATGCCCGATCACGTTCGACGGCACTCCAATACCAGGGCATGACCGCGCAGGACTATTGCATCGATGTCAGCGAATCACTGCTTTACAACCAGATCGTCGATGCCGAAAAAGTGGGCAGGAAGGCAATCGCCGGTTCAACCGAGCCGATGCGTCGTGACCTGCATGCCAATGGTGATCAGCGCTACAAACTCGGCTTCGTCATCGAGCACAATGTCCAGCGCCAACCCGCGGGCGGTAGTTGCATTTTCGCCCACCTATGGAAATCGGCAGATTCATCGACGGCCGGCTGCACGGCGATGACCGAAACGCTGATGGGCGAGTTGCTGGATTGGCTTGATCCTTCGCAAAGGCCATTGTTCATTTTGCTGCCGCGTGCCGAGTACACGCGTCTGCGCAAGGCATGGCAACTTCCCCATTTCGACGAATCAGCGTCGCATTGACTGCCACGACACATCAGCTTTCCACGTCGGTCACGCTTGCAAGCGTCGTCCTCCAACCACGATTCTGAGTCCAGTCGCCCATGTCGAACACCGCAAGAATCCTCCTCGGACTGGCCCTCGGTGCCGTCTTCGGCCTGATGCTCGCCTGGTTCGATCCGGCGCTGGCGAAAGCGGCAGCGACCATTGTGCAGCCGATTGGCCGGCTCTGGCTCAACGCCTTGCAAATGACCGTCGTGCCGCTGGTGCTGGCCCTGGTGATCATCGGTGTCAGCGCGGCGAATGATGCCGCCGCATCCGGGCGCGCCGCGCGCCAGGCGATCATTGTCTTCGCTGTATTGCTGAGTGCGGGTGCCGTGATCGCGGCGATCGCCGCGCCGATGCTGTTGTCCTTGTTGCCGCGTGATCCGGTTTTGATAGAACATTTGCGTGCGGCGATTCCGAGCGGCGACGCTACTGCAGCGCCGGTTGGCCTGTCGGAGTGGTTTTCGGCAATCATTCCGGCCAATGCCATCGCCGCGGCGGCGCAGAGCGCGATGTTGCCTCTGGTCATTTTCGCGCTGTTCTTCGGTTTCGCGCTGACCCGCATCGAGGTCGAGCAGCGAGTGAAGATGGTCGGCTTTTTCCAGACCATTGCTGACACCATGATCGTTATCGTGCAGTGGGTGCTGTGGGCGGCACCGCTCGGCGTGTTCGCACTTGTGCTTGGCGTCTGTGCGACAGCAGGGGCCAGCGTGATCAGTGCGCTGGGCTGGTACATCGCGTTGTTGTGCGGGCTCTATCTGACCATCATCGTGTTGCTCTACCCGGTTGCCGTATTCGCCGGTCGGGTCAATCTGCGCCGATTCGCGGCAGCGATCCTGCCCGCCCAGATCGTCGCAGCGAGCACCCAATCCTCACTCGCCTCGCTACCGGCAATGATCGAGAGCGCACGCGGCGGGCTTGCGCATCCGCCGGCGATCGCTGCGCTGGTGTTGCCGATGGCAGTGTCGTTGTTCCGTATCACGAGTCCGGTGCAATACATCGGTGCGGCGTCGTTCGTCGCCTGGATTTACGGCATTGATGTGCCGACTGCGCAGATAGCTGCGGCGGCGGCGCTTGCGGTCGTGATCAGTCTCGGCTCGGTGGGTCTGCCGGGGCAAGTCAGCTTCATGGCGACGACAATGCCGGTGACTTCGGCAATGGGGCTGCCGATCGAGCCGCTCGGTCTGCTGCTCGCCGTTGACACGATTCCCGACGTTTTCGCAACGGTCGGCAATGTCAGTGCTGATCTGACCGCGAGCAGCATTGTCGCGGCGCGTCAGCCAGACTCTGCTGAAAGTGCGACTGGCTGAGCGCATGAATCAGCGACGCGCCAGCAACGAAATGTCGGCGCGTCAGAAAACACGGATGGATCAGCTACGCTTGCCAAACGCGCCGAGCAAACCCGCGCCAGCCTGAAGCATCTCGCCCATGCTGACTTCGCCATCGCCATCACTGTCGAGCACGCCACTCAACAGGCCGCCGACGCCACTTTGTTGCAGGCGATTGTTCTCCTGGCCGAGTACGCCGCTGAGACCATTCGCATCAAGGCCCTGCTTTTTCGTCATGTTGCCGAGTGCCGCCATGACCAGTGGTGCGAGCATGCTCAGCAGTTGCGAAGCACCTGCGCCGCCGAGGCCACTGGTCTGACCGAGACCTTGAGCGGCCTGGTCACGACGCCCGCCGAAGATATGGCCGAGGATGGCTCCGCCCATGCCGGCGCCGGGACTGCTGTTCGAAGATCCGCCGCCGAGTACGGAGCCGAGGACATCGCCAAGGCCGCCAGCAGAACCGCTTCCGGCTCCGCCACCGAGAACCGAGCCAAGCAGGCCGCCAATATCGACACCGGCATGATCGCGCTCGAGCGCGGAGTGAAGCGCGGTCGCACCTTGCGGCGAGGCGGCGTTGCGGGCGAGCCCACCCATCAGCAGGGGCAATGCCTGCTGGATTGCATCGCTGGCCTGAGCCGGATCGATGCCCAACTGGCCGGCGATCGATTCAATATTACTTTGATCCAGATTTGAAAAAATAATTGAGGTGAGATCGCTCATGGTCGAAATCCTGCGGAGGGTGAGCAGCGAAAATATCACGTGCCGAGGGAATCGCGAGCGCAATATCCCGGCCAAGCGTCAAACATCGTAACGCCGGCGCGAAGGTTCAGAAACCGCGTTAGTCTTGCTGGCCATCCGAATGGCCGAGCAGGCATTGACCGCCATGAGCAATCTTGATTCACGACTGGATGCCTTGCATCGTCGATATCACGCTGCGCTTCCGATCAAGCGCGTGGAGATCGAAACGGCGTGGCAAACATTGCGCGCGGACTTCGGCAACATCGACAGCCACGCGGCGTTGGCGAAACGGGTCCATCGACTGGCCGGTTCGGCCGCATCCTACGGGTATGCCGAAGTTGGCAAGGCCGCCGCAGCGGCCGATTCCGTGCTCGATCGAATACGTGACCTTGAAAACCCCGTCGACCGAAGCCGGATGGCCCACGACCTGTTCGAGGCATTGCAAGCTGCAGTGGAGAAGCTGGACGAGGCAATGCGTCTCGCAGTCAATACAAGACAACCCTGATCGAGTGGCGCAATCGGCATCGCTTTCAGAAGAGCTTCCAGGCCATCTGAGCCAGCGCGTCGCGATCTGCTCACAGACTGGCGTCGTGGCACGCCAGGGATCCGCGACGACTGATCCAGCCTCAATTTCAACTGAACACCCGCGCCATCTTGTTGGCCATGCGCGGGGTGGGAGGCTATCCTGCACGCCCTGATTCTGGATCCTGACCCATGCATTCGAAGACTCTGGTATCTCTCATAGGCGCTCCAACCGACATTGGCGCCGGTCATCGCGGCGCTTCAATGGGGCCGGAAGCTCTGCGTGTTGCAAACATTGGCGAGGCCCTGAGCCAACGCGGAATGGATGTGGTCGATCGCGGCAATCTGACCGGCCCTATGAACCCGTGGCTGGGCCCGGTCGATGGCTATCGCCATCTTGCTCAGGTCGTAGAATGGAACCGTCTGGTCATGCAGGCCGTGGCCACGGAACTGGCCCAGGACCGCCTGCCAATCCTGCTCGGTGGCGATCACTGCCTCGCAATTGGTTCCATCACTGCAGTGGCCCAGCATTGCCGCGAGCGTGGCAAGCGCCTGCTTGTGCTCTGGCTTGATGCGCATGCTGACTACAACACCAGTCAGGTCACCCCGTCCGGCAATATTCACGGCATGCCGGTCGCATGCCTTTGCGGTCTTGGCCCCCGCGAATTGACCGAACTCGGTGGCAGCGCGCCGGCAATCTCGCCGGATTGCATCCGCCAGATCGGCATTCGTTCGGTCGATATCGGCGAGAAGAAACTCGTTCGCGATGCAGGACTCGATATCTACGACATGCGCTATATCGATGAAATCGGCATGAAGCGTGTCATGGAAGAGGCCCTGGCCGACATTGACGACAATACTCATGTGCACGTCAGCTTCGACGTCGATTTCCTCGACCCAAGCATTGCTCCCGGTGTCGGTACCACCATTCCCGGTGGGCCGAACTATCGTGAAGCACAGTTGTGCATGGAGATGATCGCTGATCGGGGGGGTATCGGATCAATCGATATCATGGAAATGAATCCTGCATTTGACGATCACAATCGCACTGCCTTGCTGGCCGTTGATCTGGTCGAAAGTCTGTTTGGCAAGAGCACCTTGATGCGCGATTGAGGAACTCCCGGCGGCCGCGGCTGGCAGTGTTCGATCGATACTGCGAGGGCTGCCTGCTCAACCTCCAGGACCATGGGCCTGGGGTCGAATAGCGGCAAGCAGATGGGTTCTCAGGCAGATTCACAGAGCCGTCGAGAAATACCGGAGAGGCTGCCAACAGCCAAAAGGAAAGGGCGCCGTGAGGCGCCCTTTCGTTCATGCCAGAGAGAAATTCCGCGACGCTACGGCGTACATACCGGTGGCGTATCGGAGTCGCCAAACGTCAGGTCATCGACGTCCATGGTATTGCCCGCCGTTGTGCTGGATTGGCCAGTCCATTTGGCCACGACGTTGCCGATGTACGGCGAGGAAACTGCATTCGCGCCGTTGTAGATACTTGCTCCATCGATGCAGACCTCGACCGTTTCTGCAGCTCGATCAAAGATCATGCTGATGTCGAAGTAGGTCGCGAGCGGCCATGTGGCGCCGGTCGGCTCATACAGGCCGGTGGTGAAGTTCGGCATCTGGATTTCCCGGGTGGCACCCTTGTTGAAGCGCACCAGGGTGCTTACCACGCCCGCTGCAGGATCCTGCGGGTTGAAGTCGAACGTTGCACCATTGGTGTTGCGCGTGATGCGCAGCTTGGCGGTCAGTACCGAGTAGGCTGCTACGCCTGCCAGCTGCGTCGGCGAGATCGCCGAGACGGTGGCCGACGACGAGGATGTCGAGGTCACACGCAGATGCTGGGTGCCCGCCGCCGGCATGGCTGCGGAGATTGCCGCACCCGTGGTACTGCCGAACCAGCCTTGCTGGGTGTTGACCGCACCAACCGTGAACGGCGCTTCGAAGCCCGTGCTGTAGCTTGACGGCGTCGAGGCCAGTCCGTGGAAAGTGGCTGAAGCCGCTGACACGTTGTTGCCGGCATCGGTTTGCAGTGCGCCGGCAGCGATCGTGTTGACGTAGGCGCCCGCTGCAGCCGCTTGAACGTCGACTGACACGGTGCAACCCGTCGGCGGAATCTGCGCACCGCTGGCAAGGGTCACCGTGCCAGTACCGACGGCGGCGGTCACCACGCCCGAGGGACAGGTGGTTGATTCATTCGGCGTCGCGGCAACGCTGAGACCAGCCGGCAAGGTGTCGGTCAACGCGGCCGTCGTTGTGATCGTCGCGACGGCATTGAGTTGACCAAGACTGATCGTCAGCGTGGTCGGCAAGACGTACTCGGTCCCGGCGGGCGAGAAGGCCTTCGACAGGGTTGGAATTGCTGGTGGCGGGGTGGCACCAGGATCCAGCGTCAACGAATAGTCTTCCGCCTGACCGAAGCTGCTGCTCGTGCAAGCGGCCCCTCCTGCGTTGAAGTTCTTGACGATGCGAACCCGGGTCGTACCCGCGACCGCCGACATCGGGATCGTGATGTATGCGAACGTCGACTCGCCACTGATGCCGGTGGATCCTGTCAGCGAGCCAAGTTCATAGCGCTCGGAAGCATCCTCGGCAAACACGCCATCCTGGTTCCAGTCGATGTAGGCGCGGAACAGATTGGTGTAAGGGCCGTCGGCATTGCCTTTGACCGTGACCTTGTAAGTTGCGCCCGGCACCACCCGGATGTCCTGTGCCAGGAAGTCTTCCAGCGCAGGCGTGCCATCCACTACTTCCGACGTCACATTGTTGATGTTGGCGAAGTTGACCAGGGTGATCGGCTCCACG
>NZ_DASSYD010000191.1:0-4193 GCF_035703485.1 Dokdonella sp.
CGAAGCGAACAGGACGTCCGGGTTGGGATGCCCTGTGGCGGGGTTGGGCGCGCCTACAACAACGCATTGAGGGCTATCACCTTGCCCAAGAAATGATGCCAAAGATGTGATCAAGAGACAGGCGCAGGCAGGGGTCCAGTGCCTTTGCTTTGGCTCGATTCAGCATGAAGTTTTGACCCGAACCGGCCATTTCTTAGAAGCGATGGGTCACTGGGCCCCTGCCTGCGCAGGGGCGACGGGCATATGGGTCTTGAGGCTTGCTGATGCTTGCCCGCTTCATGCGCAGGGGCGACGGGCATATGGGTCGTGAGGCTTGCTGATGCTTGCACGCGTCGTACGCGGGGCGATAGGTGTGTGTGTGGGTGCTGCTCAACCCACAACCCTCAAACCTTGCTCGTAATCGTATCGGGGCGATCGGGATCGAAAATCTCGTTGGCCCAGAGCATCACCACCAGCTCCTCATCACCGATGTTGGTGATGTCATGCGCCCAGCCTGGAATGGTCTCGACGATCATCGGTTCCTCGCCGCCGGCCTCTACCTCATAAGTCTCATCGGTGGTCATGTGGCGAAAGCGGTAACGAGCCTGTCCCTTGATGACGAGGAATTTTTCGGTCTTGGTGTGGTGGTAGTGGCCGCCACGGGTGATGCCGGGATGGGCGGTGAAGAATGAAAACTGACCGGAATCCCTTGTCTTCAACATCTCCACGAACACACCGCGCGCGTCGCCGTGCTTCGGCACCGAGTAGCTGAAAGCCGCAGGCGGAAGGAAACTGACGTAGGTGGCGTACAGCGCGCGTATCAGGCCGGTGCCCACGCGTTCGATCAGCAGCGTGTTGCGCAAGTCGCGGAATGCCTCGATCTGCCGGGCCAGTTCGCCAACCGTGATCGAATACTCGGGCCCTGCCTCCGGGTAGCGCACGCCCTGCCCGGGATTCGCGAGAAATTGCACGAGTTCGGCCACGACATCGTCGATGTAGATCAAGCGAATCTGCGCGGACGGATTGTCGATACGGATTGGCAGATCACGCGCGATATTGTGGCAAAACGTGGCGACTGCCGAGTTGTATTCGGGTCGGCTCCATTTGCCGAAAACGTTGACCAATCGATAGAGCGCGACCGGCGCGCCGCTACTTCGCCCGTACTCGGCCAGATGCTCTTCCGCCTGGCGCTTGCTGGTGCCGTACGGGTTGTCCCGCTCTGCCTGGATCGACGAGGCAAAGGCGATCGGAATCGCCCGGCCAGCTTTTGACACCAAGTTGCACAGACGTTTCGTGAAATCCGCGTTCCCGGCCGCAAAATCCGCCGGGTCCTGCGGCCGGTTCACCCCAGCCAGATGGATCACGGCATCAGCCTGTCCTGCCAGCGCCTCCAGCGCGGAATCGCTGGTAGTGCGACTGACCCGAAGTACTTCAACGCCCTCCTGCTCGCTGAGGACGATGCACAAATTCTGACCGATGAAACCGTCGGCACCGGTGACAAGAATCTTCATCTCAATCCACCGGCATCGCGGCACGACCTGCGACCAGATCACGAATGAAATCCAGCTTGAGCAGCAGCTCCTTCATGGCTTCAACGTCCAGTTGCTGCGTGTTGGCAGACGTGTAGTCGCTTGCGTCGCTGATTCGCTTTTCGCCCTGCTCGACATACTTGCCGTAATTCAGGTCGCGCAAATCGGGTGGCACCCTGAAATAGCCCTGCAAATTCTCGGCGTATGTCATTTCCTCGCGACTGAGCAAGGTTTCGTGTTTCTTCTCGCCGTGACGGGTGCCAATGATCTGAATCGGATGATCTGGCTTATGCAGGAGCTCGACCAGTGCGCGGGCCAATGTCTGCAAAGTCGCCGCGGGTGCTTTCTGCACAAAGATGTCACCGCTGTTGCCATGCTCGAACGCGTACAACACCAGGTCGACGGCATCATCCAGGGTCATCATGAAGCGGGTCATGTCCGGATCGGTGATGGTGATCGGTGTACCGGCATTGATCTGGTTAACGAACAGCGGGATTACCGAGCCACGCGAAGCCATGACGTTGCCGTAACGGGTGCCGCAGATCGACGTCGCGGCAGGATCCACGTTGCGTGATTTGGCCACAAACACTTTTTCCATCATGGCTTTGGAGATACCCATGGCATTGATCGGATAGACCGCCTTGTCCGTACTCAGGCAGATCATGCGCTTGATCCCGCACTGAACCGCCGCCTCGGTGGCGTTCTCGGTGCCCAGCACATTGGTCTTGACCGCTTCCATCGGGTGGAACTCGCAAGAAGGCACCTGTTTGAGCGCCGCTGCATGGAAGACATAGTCCGCACCACGCATCGCATTCATCACACTGGCCGGATCACGCACGTCGCCGATGTAGAACTTGAGCTTGTCGGACGCGTAACGCTTGCGCATGTCGTCCTGCTTTTTCTCGTCGCGACTGAAGATGCGGATCTCGCCGATATCGGACTGCAGGAAGCGGCGCAGGACGGCGTTGCCAAATGAACCGGTGCCACCGCTAATCAAAAGCGTTTTGCTACGAAACATTCATTGGCCCCAGTTGCTTTACATTGTGGAAACCGGCAAGTACCCATCAACATGAGAGAAATCCGATGCGTACAGATCGACTTCGGTGATGGCTACCCATTCGCTCCTTAGCGCCATCGGTGTCGCCTTGCCGGAGTCAGCGACCTTTGACTAGTTGCGCCAAATCGCCTGCAAACACGCGATAGTCGAAATTGGCTAAAGCATGTGCTCTGCAGTGTTCCCGCATGACATTGCGTTGCGCCAATGGTAACTCTATCGCCCTTCTGAGAGTACTCTGGAGCGCAGAGACAGAGTGGTCGTTTACGACGAATCCGGTTCGCCCATCGATGACATGTACACCAAGATCACTGGAGATATTGGCGATCACGGGCGTTCCAGCCGCGAGACTCTCAACAACCTTGGTTGGAAAGCCTGCCATGGCTACTTTTCCCGGCTTGCGAACAAGCACGCTGAAATCACTTTCACCAATCAACCGAACTGCACCGTCATGGCATAACTGCCCGTGGACCGAGATCTCTTGCGGTAGCTCCCGAAAGCATCGATTTCTGATTGTCGGCAGCGCCATAACGTCGTTGACACTCGACCCCGCAATGTCCAACCGAACTCCGGCATATTCGTTTGCCACATCCAGAACCGCAGAAACTATGACATCCAATGCGTCTTTTGATCCGGGCGTACCTACATAACATAGTCGCAGAACGCCCTCTGCGCCTCCTCCATTTCCTTCTGGGAAGGTATGCACGTCCAACGTTGGGGGTATTAGCACAACGGGTAGCCTGGCTTCCATGAAATGCTTTTCAAGGTAGCTGCTTATCGCAATTACGCCATCAGTCCTGCAAATGAGGTAACGCATTGCAAGCTCGATGTTCAGCTGGTAAGGCGAAAGCCAACCGAGCCACATGCTGGGCTGATACCACTCGACCGCATCAAAGAACAGGGGAAGGGAGTTGGATTTGCACCACTTGCGAAGTCTTAGCAGGTAGGGCGTATAGCCACTGTATAGAATGACTGCCGACGGTGGAGTGGCCTCGCTACTCAACCATGAAACCGTTCGTCGGCCCATTAGCGAGTAGCGAAGGCGTCGGATCGGGCGCGGCCAGTTTTCGGAGTCTCTTTCGTCGAGTGAGACGACACGAATTCCGCCTCTCGATTCTCCAACCATCTCGTCCGCTTGGGCGCGCTGACCACTTGCTATGGTGACTCGGTAACCTGCCGCTACGGCCGATTGAGCCATGCCGAGAATCCGACGGGCAGCGGCACCGCCTTCCGGAAACGAAAAGGGTCCAACGATCGCTATCCACTTCGGCTCATGGCTTCCGCGTTCCGGGCTCGATTCCGTGATTTCCTCGCTCATTGGACCCAAGTTCGTGCGCTCAACGGCAGCTTGATTTGCACACCTATACAACAGCCTGGCATTGTTTCAATCGCGGTCATTTTTTTCCTGTCCCTGGATGAGCCTTTCAATGCTTTCAACCTTCTCAGAATCATCCAGGACTGCTGGCTGCAAAGGAGACTTGGCCAATCTAAGAACAAGATCAGGATCCTTGAGCAGACTTGCGAGACCATCAACTATTGATTGCTCGTTGTTGCCAACGATTAGACCCGATTCTCCATTTACTATTTGCTCTTCAATGCCGGAGAATCTTGTCGCAATCACTGCCTTCTGC
>NZ_DASSYD010000080.1:0-2642 GCF_035703485.1 Dokdonella sp.
TGGTCATCGGTGCGCGAATCCGTTCGCGCGAGAATCAGCCGAATGCGCGGCGCCGGGCCAATGCGGTTGCCGACTGGGGAATCTCCTGGGGTTGCGGCATTCCGGTCGCCGATACGCAAAGTGGACAACGATACTATCCGCGCAAAGTCATGCAGCTGGTCGATCTGCCTGCCCAGGGCTTTGTGTTCGAGGCGGCAATCCTGATTGCCGCCGTTCGCGAGCTCGGATTCGGCGTGGTCTCGATTCCCATCGATACGCGCTATAGCGGTGAGTTCCGCCTCAGCCACTTCCGCCCGGTGCGCGATGTGACCCTGATCACTCTGTACACGATCGGTCAAGTCATTCGCTACGGCCACGTGATCGACAGCTATCGGCGCTCGCATTCAAAGCCGCCGCTGGTATTTGATCCCGTCTCCAGCGACTGACCCAGCCCATGCCATTGATGACGACGCTTTCATCGCAATGCCCCTCCTCTGGCTCTTACCCGGCTGATTTTCATTCTGCTGGGTGGATTGCCTGCCCACCCAAGCGGATTTCTCCATGAGCCTGTCTACGCAACATGATGTCGTGATTCTCGGCGGCGGCCTCGCCGGCCTCAGCCTGGCCCTGCAATTGCGTCAGCGTTTCGAAAATCTCGATATCGTCGTACTCGAACGCAACGCGCATCCACTGCCGATCGCCGCACACAAGGTCGGCGAATCCAAAGTCGAAATCGGCGCGCACTACTTCGCCGAGACGCTTGGCCTGCGCGAGCACTTCGACGAAATCCACATCCGCAAGTTCGGCTTTCGGTTCTTCTGGTCGGAAGGGCGCCGTGATCTCGAAAACGTGACTGAACTCGGCGTCAGTTCGGTGATGCCGACGCCGACCTGGCAACTGGATCGCGGCATCCTCGAAAACCATCTCGGTGAACTCGTGCGCTCACGAGGCATCACCTTCCACGACGCCAGCGTCGTGCGCAAAGTCGAACTTGACCAGGGTGGCAAGCCACACACGGTCGAAGCACTGGTGGGTGATGCCGAGCAGACCTTCACCTCAACCTGGGTCATCGATGCCAGCGGACGTGCCGGCATTATCAAGCGCAAGCTCGATCTCGCCGAAAGCAGCGGCCACGAAGGCAATGCTGTCTGGTTCCGCATCGATGCCAAACTGGCCGTCGATGACTGGTGCGCCGATAGCGACTGGGGTGATCGATGCGAACCGCGTGACGAACGTTGGCGCTCGACCAATCACCTGTGTGGCCCGGGCTACTGGGTCTGGCTGATACCGCTCGGCTCGGGGGCGCATTCCGTCGGCATCGTCTGCGATGCGAAAATGCATCTAATTGAAACAATGAACACGTTCGAGCGCGCGCTCGAATGGCTGCACGAGCATCAGCCACTGGTCGCCAGGGCCTGCGAAGCCGAGCGCGACAAGCTCATGGATTTTCGCTTCCTGCGCGGCTATTCCTACAGCAGCAAGCAGGTGTTCTCGGGTGATCGCTGGGCATTGACTGGAGAAGCCGGCGTATTCCTCGATCCATTCTATTCACCGGGCAGCGACTTCATCGCAATCAGCAACACCTACATTTGCGAAATGATCGCACTGGAACGCGCAGGCAAGCCGCTGGGGCCTTACGCGCGCATTTACGAGCAGCTTTTCTTCTCGTTTTTCAGCAACACCTTGAGCATGTATCGCGACCAGTACCCGATTTTCGGCGATGCCGAAGTGATGTCGATCAAAGTGGTCTGGGATTACACCTACTATTGGGGCGTGCTCTGCCAGCTCGTGTTCCAGAATCGGTTGACCGACATCGCCCTGCTTGGCGAGGTGCAAAACGAACTGGCCGAAGCCGCCCAACTCAATCGCGACATGCAGGCATTTTTCAATCGCTGGGCGCAACTCAGTCCACGACCGAACCCTGCAGTCATGCTCGATCAGATGGATCTCGAATGGTTCGTCGGCATGAACGCGACCCTGCACGACAAACTCGATGACCTGGAAGTACGCGAACGCCTGCGCGGCAATGTCAGCTTGATGCGTGACTTGTCAGCAACCATCGTCGCCCGCGCCCAAGCCGCATGCCCAAGCCTCGATGCCGCCGGCCTGACCGCAGCACAACGACCGGCAACGCCCTTGTTCGCCTGAAGCGCGAGCAGAGCAACGCTGATCAAGCGGCACAAGCAAAACACAATTCGCCGCAAGCCCAAAAAGCCCCGTCAACGACGAGGCTTTTCGCTCAATACGCGAGAGCGCTCAGCCAGCAACCTCAGCACCACATTTCCCCGTCGCCCCTGCGCAAAAGGTGGCCAGTGCCACCAACAACCTCAGCACCAAAAACCCCCGTCGCCCCTGCGCAGGCAGGGGCCCAGCGCCCCATCGCTTTCTTTGGCTCCGGCACCAAATCAAAAGCCAAGCAAAGGCACTGGCTGACGCGCCGCTCCTGCGGCTTGCCCTTCGGGCCATTCGCGTTGCGAATGTTCGCTTCGGCCTCCTGCCTCCGCGGTCCTGCCTGCGCAGGAACGAGTGCGCCCGTGAGGGCGTCGTATCAGCGCGGTGTAAATCCGCGTCGGGGCAAGCCACAGGCCTCGTAGTTGAAGGTAACTGCGTCGCTGAGAGGCGGGGTGGAGAGCAACCGGAAGCGAACTGATGGTCCGTAGTAA
>NZ_DASSYD010000151.1:0-36004 GCF_035703485.1 Dokdonella sp.
GTCATCGCCATCGAAGCCGATCAGTTCGAACATCTCAGTAGCCCAATCAATTCACGCAGGGGCGCGGTGCCCGATCGAAAAATGGAATGACACGTGTTTTGGCGTTCCGGTCAAACATGGGAACGGTTGCGATAGCGACCGAACATCGAGCAACCGCGAAGCAATATCGAGCGCACATGCAATGAGAAATCCGTAATAGAGCGGAATCAGCAGTCATGGTACGCCTCTCTTAATCACAAGCCTTTCTGGCAACCATGAAATCGCGTTACCCAGCCAACGATTGTCCGGGTTCGATCTGTCTGCAGAAACAGACAGCATGCCCGATAGTGTGACGCAGTTCACCGTGGCGCAAATCTCGCGTTACAAGTGGCGCATATCTTGCATTACCATTATCGACATAAACCACCAAACCAATCTCAAACCGTCATAGAGTCTATCCAGATCACGCGGCGTCCAAATACGTGCCTTCGGTCTTTCAGAATTCAGAAGCAGAGGATTTGCCGATGCGCTCGCGGACTCACCAGCGCTTGTTCGGAACCAAACTGAACGACAATATTTGTCCTTTTCTGACATCCGCCAGCGGTTCCGGCCATCATGCAGAAGGTGACTAAACCGTCATGTCAAACACTTTATTTCCATTACTATAACTATAGTTGACATGCACCCATGCCGTGCTATGGTCGACTTGGAACGTGTATCAATTTTTGACAGATTCAGGCTTCCGGGGGGATTGAAATTCAGGTCGAAGTCGGAGTGGCCACGGAAGGTCTCGCCGCCAACTACCGGTACAGGAATGAACCGTTGAATCATCCGGCAACATGAAATTGCCGGGGCTTCAATCCAATTTGGATGTGGTTTGAGCGTATCCCTATGAAAAGCAGAACCCTGACGACGATTGGGCTTCCGGTTCGCCTGGATGTCCTGATCAAATCCCATTTGAAGCTGGTCAATGCCAGAACGATCGATGAGTGGGCGTTCAGCGAAGATGCCAACTCGGATGTCGCCATCTGCGACCCGGAATCCCCACTTTCCGTGCTGACGGTCAAACGATCGCGTCAATCGGGCTCGCCGCTGTGTATTTCGTTGGTGGATTCTTGCCACCATGCGCTGGAAGGAACTGCCGCTCTGCACAACCCGCTCCGGGTCGGGGAGCTTATCGAGCTGCTCGACAAGGTATCCAAGGGCATGGACCTGACACCTGCTGTCCCTGAAATTGTCGGTTCGGCGCCGCCATCAGGCGATCATTCCTGCCGGCTCGCGCGTACCTTGCATGAACTCATGCTCGCCGGAAGTCGTGATCTGCATCTGGTAGAGGCAGGTGGCCTGCGCTTTTGCCTGCTTCCCGTCAGCCGCAGCGTGTTCCTGGCCGAGCCATTGGATGATTCCTGGCTTGAACGCATGCTCAATGTTGGCGGCGAAGTGACCGCCGATGTCATTCCGCTCGTCGAACAGCAACAGATTCTCTCCGGCTTTCAGCACCGCGCTTCCCTGATCAAGCTGCTCTGGCACGCCGGGTTGCACTCCGGCGCGCTCGCTCGCAACCCTGTCATCGCCGAAGGCGCGTTGCTTTCGCTCAGCCGCTGGCCGGATTTCGGCGCGCTCAAGTACGAGCCGGAACATTTGCGCATGTCAGCCGAGCTGTCGCGCAAGCATTTGACGCTCGAACAACTGGCGCACGTCACGCGAAGCAGTATCGAGAGCGCGCGCGCGTTCATCAATGCCTGTGCATTGTGTGACCTGATCACCATCGGTAGCACGGCGATACCGGCTTCGATCGCCGCTCCTGTAAAGAATGAGACGTTTCGCGGTCGTGGCGCGACCCTGATTGCACCTCGACGAAGCCTTGGATTTCTGAATTCAATTCGAGCAGCGTTGGGACTGAGGGCAAGCTGAGGACATGCAAGCAAGGGAGTACAAAATCCTGTTCACAGGGAGCATGGGTGCCGGAAAGACAACGGCCATCAACGTGATCAGCGAGATCGATCCGATTCAGACCGATGTCGGCAATACTGATCTTGCCTCACATGCCAAGCAAACTACGACGGCAGCGCTCGACTACGGACAAGTAACTCTGAGCGGCGGCAATGTGCTTCGTCTCTACGGTACTCCGGGGCAGGCGCGTTTTGATTTCATGTGGGAAATCCTCGGCACCGGTGCCCTGGGTGTCGTCGTCCTCATCGACAACACTCGCCAGGATCCCCTAACCGATCTACGCGAATACATGCTCGCCTTTCGTGAAACTGTCCAGAGTTCGCGTGCGGTGGTGGGAATCGGTCGTACCCATTCGCATCCACAACCGACAATCGACGAGTTCCACACGGTTCTGGCAGAGCTGGGCTTGAACGTGCCGATTCTGTCCGTCGACGTGCGACGTCGCGAGGATGTTTTGTTGCTGCTTGATGTGCTTTTCAACCAGATTGAGACAACCGAATCGATGCAAGCTCCAGAGCTGCAAAAGGAAGCCTGTTCGTGAACGCCAGCACTGAACTCCCTGGTCGCACGCAAATGACGCTGCTGCAGAAAAAGCTGGAGCAATTTGTCGAGGCCAACTCCGATATCCGCGGTGCCGTAATTTCGACCGTCGATGGTTTCGAAGTGGCCTCACAACTGGACAGCTCTTTGTCTGCCGCCAAACTCGCCGCAATGACCAGTTCGTTGCTGGCGCTGTCCGGAGCCATCGCGCGTGAAAGCTTGCTGGGCAGCAGTCGCGACATGGTGATTGATGCGGACAAGGGGCGGCTCTTGCTGATGGAAGTTCCAACCACCGAGAAGCGGCTTTTGCTGGCCGTTCTTTGCGACAACCAGGTCACGCTCGGTCAGGTGCTCTGGGCAGTCAACGCGTTTCGTGACGGGCTTGCTCGCGACAATTCAGGTTGAAGTCGAACAAGATTTCACAACGCCTCGCGAGAGCATCGGCTCGGGAGGCAGCAACATCCCCGGTGCATACAATAGGATACAAGGATCATTTCAATGGCAAACCTCAACGACACCATGGCAACTCTGATGCAGATTGATGGCGCAATGTGTTGCGCGCTCGTCGATTCCAACAGCGGAATGATGCTCGGCAGCTCCGGTACCGGACTCGACCTCGAAGTTGCAGCCGCTGGCAATACCGAAGTCGTTCGCGCCAAGATCAAAACCATCAAGAGCCTCGGACTCAGCGATAACATCGAGGACATCCTGATCACGCTTGGCAAGCAATATCACATCTTGCGTCCGGTTGGCTCCAAGCCCGGATTGTTCATGTACCTGGTGCTCGACAAGGCCAAGTCCAATCTGGCGATGGCGCGTCGCGGATGCCAGGATGCCGAACAGGAACTGACGCTCTAAATCAAACCACCCGAATTCTGGAAGCCTGAGGAGAGCGCCATGTCTACTGAAAAAGATCTACTCGATACCATCGCCGCGATAGAAGGTGATGTATCTGGCGTCATTGCTACTGCTATTGTCGATTTGGAGTCAGGCATGACGCTAGCTGCGAAAACCAATCGATCCGATTTTGATCTGACCGTCGCCAGCGCCTACAACTCTGAGCTGGTCAAACAGAAGTTCAAGATCATGAAGGCCTTGAAGCTCAACGCGACACTGGAAGACATGGTGCTGACACTCAGTGACCAGATCCATGTCATCAAGTTGCTGCCTGGTGGTATCAGCTTTCTCTATCTGGCCGCTGATCGCAGCACAACCAATCTGGCGATCTTGAGGAATGCCATCCTCAAACATGCAATGAAGCTCGATTGACTGCAGTTTTCAATAAAGGGAGAGTGCGGCATCAATTGCGGGTCCCGCCTCTCCCTTTGTTGTCACGAGTGAAACGCTAAACCATGGCTACAATCGACCCCGCCAGCAACACCGTCGTCATTCGTGTCGTCTACGATGGACCGGCCCTGGCCGGCAAGACCACGAGCGTACGCAGTTTGGCACAGGGTCTCGGTGGCCAGGTTGTGATTCCCGAAGAGGCCGACGGACGTACCGTATTCTTTGACTGGCTTGACTACACCGGCGGTCTGTTTGAAGGTCGCGCCATTCGCTGTCAGATCATCAGCGTTCCTGGCCAGGCGACTCTGGCCGGACGCCGTCGCCATCTGTTGGAAAGCGCCGATGTTGTGGTCTTTGTAGCTGACAGCACGCGCGATGCTCAGGATACCGTGCGTCGCTACCTGGAAAGTCTGCAACGCATGCTGGCAGCGAGCGCAGGTCCACCCGTCGGCATCGTGCTGCAGGCAAACAAGCGCGATCACGCCGACGCAACACCGCTGGTCGACATGCAACAAATGCTCGATGCCCATGACCTCAAGGTGGGCATTGTCGAATCGATTGCGACTGAAGGCACGGGCATTCGCCAGGCTTTCGTATTTGCCGTCCGCCTTGCTCTTGATCGGGTTCGCGAGTTGATTCGACTGGAGAGGTTGCCGATCGCGCGACCGGATGTCGACAGCGCTGATGAGTTGCTCGACAGCTTGCGCAAATCCGAAGGCGGCGTTTTGCGCGCATTGCCCGAAGGCGGGCTCGTACACACCCGATTGAGCGATGTACGCTCCGCATCAGCGGAATCGCTGGATGCCGAACTGCGCAAAACCATCCGTCAGATTGAGCATCCCCGGATCAGTGAAATCCCGACGCCGGACAGCAAAGCGAACGAATCACCCGCGCTACCCAACGACGAATTGCCCAGCGGCATGATCTGGCCACCGGTCGAGGGTCGCATGACTCTCCACGAGATCATGCAGACTCCGCAATCGATCATTTGTACGGCACGCGGCAACTGGCTTGGCAATTCATCGAAGGCCTGGAAGATCCATTCACCCGCTGAAGGTCGATTCGATACCCTGGAACTTGGCCGTCAGGCCCTGCTCAGCTGGGCGCGCGTGCATGTATCAGGGGCGCGAATCATCTCCTCGAACCGTTGCGTTGCACTGGCAGCCGATGGTCACGGAGGCTATCGGCTCTGGCAGTTCGTGCGCAAGCAATCCACGCTACTTGATGCCTTCCGCAAGACACTGCTTGCCGGACCCGATTCCACAGCACAGTATCTTGTCGAGCTTCAGGATATCTACGCACGTGCGCTGGAGCTATGGCCGAATGTCGGTTGTCGCGTTCCACTCGGTATCGCGACGATGGCGGCTTCGGCCCAAGGACCTTCCTACGTCGGCACCATGCCGTTTCCTTTCGACTCCAGCGAAACAGGAATGAGACGACTTCTTCCCACTCTGGAATGGATGCTCAGAGAGCTCGATTTTGCCAGTGTGTCGCTGCGAAGAATCTCGACTGAAGCGCTTGCAGCGGGCGAAACATTGGCCAGCACGCAACCGAGATACCAACCGCACTTCGAAATCGTGCGAGGGCTTTTTGCTCGCCTTGAAAGCAATCAGAGTTCCAATCGAAGAAGACTCCACGGCGGTCAAGGTTCGTGAGGCCACCGTCTGGACTGCCTGCGGAAGCACGCAGCGAACAGCCGCTCAGTTCCATCTCAAAGATCGGTGGCGCGCCGTGACCTGCCAGACTCTCGCTCACTTCGACGCTCGGTCGAATCGGGTGTCAGCATGGATACGGCAACGACCCGGTTTCGCCCCTGCTGCTTGGCCGCGTAAAGGGCGACATCCACCGCGCCGTAGAGGTCATCATCGTTGCTGTCACGTTCAGCGTTGAAGCTGCCGACCCCAATGCTGACCTTGATCGATAGTGACAAGCCCGCGCAGATGATGGGCTGCGCGTCTAGCGATTCACGAAATGCTTCCGCGCGAACTGTCGCAACCACTTCATCGGTGTCGCGAAAGATCAATCCGAACTCCTCTCCGCCCGTGCGTGCAATAAGGACATCCTCGCCACAGAAAGCACGCTCCAGACGGCGCGCCAGATGCTTGAGAACCTCGTCACCAATGACATGACCGTGTTGATCATTGATCAGCTTGAAGTGATCGATATCGAGCAAGGCAAGGGCCACGCTCGCTCCATCGAGCCATTGCGCTTCGCGTACCTGGGCGTTGAGGGTTTCCGCAAACGTGCGGCGATTGCACAAGCCGGTTAGCGGATCGGTGCGACTCAGTTGCTCATAGAGATCGCGCTGATCACGCACGGCGTCATCGAGATCCAGTCGGCGCGTGTATTCAATCCGCGAGCGCATGACCGCCGTGACCAGATAGATTGCATACAGGGAAAATGCAGCGGCAGGTACATGCATTGCGGAATCCGACCAGAGCTGTATCACCGTCGGTACAACCATGATCAAAATGCCGGTAACAGCCAAGCGCAGCATCGACGTGTATAGATGCGCAATCTGTGTGGAAAACGCCAGCGTGCCGAATAGCGAAACCGACTTGACCAGCAGTGAAACCTCCGGATCACGAAGGACAAATATTTGTGCGACCGTCCATAAAACGACGCTCGACATTACCACTGCACAGTAGCGATTGATCCAGCGATGCGACGCTTCAATTGCGGCATCCGGAGCAGGCGGTCGAATCCGCTTGCGCAAGATCGCAGCGGCCAGCATGCCGAGGGTGAAAAACGCCGCCAGCACGGGATGGCGTCGCGGAAGCTCTGCCACCATGAGCAGCGGCAACCAGCCGATCAAATAGAGAAAGGCACCCGACGACGACCGCGCATAGGTATCCCGAATGCGGGTCTTCAATCGACGTTCAAGGCGCAGCTGTTGTGCTTGATCAACAAGCGCGGCGTTCATGCCCACCCTCCCGGATCAGGCATCTGTTCCAACCTGCAATCGTCGCACAAGTTGGCCCGCAACGCATTTCACCGATCCGCACGTCCCCCGCGTGGTCCGTGCGGATTTCAGGGTCAGCTGCGTGGTGAATCTGGCCGGCCCCTGATGTGGTTGACCTGCTCTCGCCCGAGGAAAGTTCAGCGCATCTATGGCGCAGGTTCAGGCTCAATCGTGCAAAAAGGTCATCCCCTGAACTAAGGAACGCAGCCATGCAAATCGATCACTTGCAAAAATGCGCACACAAGCCTTGCGTCTGTCAGGTCACACCCTCGGACGAATACTGCAGCGATCATTGCCGGGAAAGTGCGAGTGCAGGAAACGATACCTGCAAATGCGGACACCTCGAATGTGCCGTTGAACCCGCTCTGGCCGATTCATCGCTGGCCAGTCCGGCTTGATCAGCGTTGCCTTTAACGCGCCTTCAGTCGGGATCCTTTGCACCGCGCCTACCGCTGCGAGAGCAGCTCCAGCATGCGGCCTGTCACCGATTGCACGTTGTACTCATCGATACCACCGGTATTGCTGTTCGACATGGCGATCAGAACATACGGATCCTCGCCGGCATTCTCGAGCATCCAGGCATGCGTCAATACATGCTTGCCATTGGCGCCCGAGGTCAGGTCGCCGCCCTTGTACCAGACCCGATCCCAGCGATCGCGGACCTCTGGCTGGGCTGCGCCGGCGCCGAGCGCTGCATCGACGGTCTTGAATGCTTCCGAACCTTGCGGCAATCGGCGCAGCTTGGCGAAGGCACGGCAGATATCGAATGGACTGGCGCGCCAGGTTCCCGAGGTCAGCAACGATTCGTGGAAGTATGGCCCGCCATTGTTTGGCCCGAGCGGCTCGATGTTGTCGTGCAGAAACTGGTATTTGAACGGTTGTGTACCGTTGACGTAAGTCAGCGCCTGGGCCAGCGGAAACGAAAGGAACAGATGGAACTGCTCACTGATACCGAGCAGAGGCTGCAGCAGATTCGGCTGCGCAACGCCGTATTCGGTGACGATCTGATCGAGACGTGTGCGGCCAACGCGCTCATGCAGCAAGTCGGTCGCGGTGTTGTCACTGATACCCATCATCAGCGTGGCCAGGTCACTGAGTGGAAACGGCGTGTTCAAGGGTTCGCTGTTGATGGTTCCACCCGGTGCCAGTTCGCTGGCGACCATTGGCAGGATCTCGGTCGAGGAGAGCGTGCCTTCGACAATCGACTGACCGACACCACCGAGTACCCAGGTCTTGAAGATCGATGCAGTCGCGCGCGGCGTATTCGCGTTGCGATCCTGGATTGTCGTGCACTGGTTGGCGCTGTTGATGCGCCCGACCAACAGTGACGGAGCCGAGGATAGCGTCGCGAACTTGGTCGCGGCCTGGGCCATGGTCAGGGTCTGGTCGGCCGGATATTGCACCGAGCCGAAATAGTCGAAAACGTAGACCTCGACGATTTTCTTCGCACCCGTGTAGTGCGCGCCGACGATCATATATCCGGATGGCGATGGATCTCCCGGCGAATCGATTACGACCACGGTTGTCACTGGCGTCACCGTAACCACATCGGAGATGCGCGCATTCGGATGTTCCGAACGCACCTGGTTGATGAACGACACCATGCCCGGATAGTTGAAAGACGGATCGAAATGCGCGCTGACCTCGGCCAGCGTGGTCGTCTCACCCGCCGCCAGTTCGCTGACCAGCCATTGCAATTGGTCCACCGCTGGCCCGGGAGGCAATTGATAGGCGCCGGCCACGAACGGAAATTGTGGCGTGATCGAAGGCGGATCGAAACTGTCGACAAAGAGCTGGGCCTGCGCCGCGGGAATCGCGGCAAGAGCAAGCAGTGCGAGCAAGATGCGTTTCATGAGCGATTCTCCCGAGCGGATCAGGGCCCGCTTGGAAGCTACTGCGCAGAAACGCGCCGAATTGGCTCACATGCCGAGGCTTCAGTTGAAGCTTCGATCACTCGGAGCGGGTGGATGAGCCCACCGACCTTGAGCTCGCCGCTTGCCCTATGGGAACCCGTCACGATCGCTCAGGTGACGCCGATTGCATCTTGGCGACCGAGAACGTATAACGTTCGTTATAACACGCCTTGGAGGCCACCATGAAGCTCAAGATCACCACCATCGGCAACTCCGCAGGCGTCATCCTGCCGCGCGAACTGCTCTCTCGCCTGCGCCTGGAAAAAGGCGACGAGTTGTTCGCCCTGGAAACCCCGGATGGCATCCGCCTGACCACTTACGACCCTGAGTTTGCAAGACAGATGGAAGTGGCTGAAGAAGTCATGCGCAAGGATCGAAACGTCCTGCGCAAATTGGCGCAGTAGCTCATGTCCATGATCATCTGGATTGAAAGGCCACTTGCCCTCGCCATCCATGAGCGTCAGTTGGCCGAACATGGAGGCAGCATTGGCGTGCGCGACGAAAGCCTGCTCGAGTCGGCGCTTGCACGAGCGCAGCAATTGCATGCCTACGGCGATCCGCCGCCGGATCTTGTCGATCTCGCCGCGAGTCTCGCTTTTGGCCTCGCACGCAATCATCCCTTCATCGACGGCAACAAACGCACGGCGCACGTTTGCTATCGGGTTTTCCTGGCCCTCAACGGTGCCGAAATCGACGCGAGCGATGAAGAGAAATACGTCGCCATGATTTCCCTGGCCGAAGGCAGCCAGTCCGAAGCCGAATTCGCCGAATGGCTGCGGGAGCACATCAAACTCGATTCGAAAAACCTGGTGAACGAACCGCGTGCAAGCTATCCCCGATAAAAATGCCCGCCACAAAGTCCAAGAAAGGATCAATCAACCTTAGCCGTTCGTCCTGAGCCTGTCGAAGGATGAACCCGACTCACCTGTCAATTGAGTCATTCCGATCATGCTCCGACATCCTCGGAACAAGTTCGCATCACAGCGTACCGAAGTTGATCAACCGGCAAAATCACTCCAACGGCAAAATCTCGCTGAACTGGATCACCGGCGGCGCATCGGTGTAGTTAGGAATATCCCCACCGAGCTGCTCACCGATTCGCGACCACGCCTCCATAAACGCTTCGATCGATTCGAAACGCATATGGCAGCTCATGATGTAGGTCGGCGGCGAGTCGGGTTCGACACCCGCCATGCCGTGTTCAAGGGTGACTTCTTTCAGGACTTCACCGAACAGCTGTTTGGCCATCGGCATGTGGGTGCCGAGGTAGTAGTCGACGTCGAAGCGGCTGCCAGGGGTGTTGGGATAGAGGATGTTTAGGCGGATCATTTGATGCTCGATTCGAGGCAACGGATAATTCTTGGTCGGGCAGAAAAAAGGCCAGAGCGGAGCCGTGCAATCTGCAGGCAGAGTACGATTCTGATTCTTGCTTTAGACGATGAGTTATCCGAACCCGCTGACTCACAGCACCTTGTTTCCACGGCCTTTGTCGGTCAAAGGCGGCTCGTTGTCGGGATTGACGCTGTTGTTGTCG
This sequence comes from Dokdonella sp., assembly GCF_035703485.1. Classification (GTDB taxonomy): domain Bacteria; phylum Pseudomonadota; class Gammaproteobacteria; order Xanthomonadales; family Rhodanobacteraceae; genus Dokdonella. The sequence goes on from NZ_DASSYD010000151.1 coordinate 10,169, forward strand.
CCGCTAAACGCGACCTTTTCGATGGTACGAGCAAGCACGATGTTTCGGTTGCCGTCGATGGACATCGGCCCCGTAGCCGTGAGGTTGAGCGTATTGTCGTCACCTGCCACGAGGACCTCTCCGACCTGCTCATTGAGCACCGTTACGTTGGAGCCCTTCAACCTCAGCGAACGCGCATTGGATATGTTGACTGTTCCATTCGATGCCGCGATTACAACGTTGCCGCACTCACCCTCGATCAACAGTCTGAAATCATTGCGTGTGATGTTCACGTCGTTGCCGTCGCAACGAGCGCCACTTGCGGGATCCGTCAGGACGGCAACGTTCTGGATTGCCGTCGCGGCGGACGCTTGCTTTGATCCATCCTTTCCACAGGCGATCAAAAGTAAAGCACAAATATTTATGCTCAATATGAGCGATGCACGCGTGGACGGCAGATTATTCATAATAATCTTTTCTTTTACTCTGTTGGATGGCTTGACAATTGCACTAACTGACCAATCGCACATATCTCATAATCAGGATCGACCTCGTCCGGATGAGACCAGCTCAACCACACTTCGAATAACCACAATTCAAACACGTCGCACAGCCATCCATCACGATGGTCGCGTTCGTGTTGCACTTGTGGCACATCGTGGCACCTGGGGGGAAGCTGCCGGCGGAGTCGTCTTCGGCCAGATCGGGGGATGGGATCTTGGCGGAAACAGGGGCGCTGGATCCCTGCCTGCGCAGGGACGACGAATCGCTGGAGGATGACGTTTTGGCTGACGTGCTGTTTACGTCAGACTTTTTTTTTGCGCGATTTTCGTAGGCGGCGCGCTTTTCGGCGATCAGGGCGCGTTGGGCGGGATCCATTTCCGGGTCGTGAATCAGGCCGATCATTTTCATGTGGCGTTCGATGACGGCACCGAGTTCGGCGACGATGCTCGGCATGTAGATGCCGCCGGCCTTGAAGTAGCCGCCGCGTGGATCGAATACGGCCTTGAGTTCCTCGACAAGGAAGGTCACGTCACCGCCCTTGCGGAACACGGCGGACATGATGCGCGTGAGCGCAACGATCCACTGGAAGTGCTCCATGCTCTTGGAGTTGACGAAGATCTCGAACGGGCGACGCAGCTCGTGCTCGGTGCCGGCATTGAGCACGATGTCGTTGATGGTCACGTACAGGGCATGCTCGACCAGGGGTGACTTGATCTTGTAGGTAGCGCCGATCAGTTGTTCCGGGCGCTCGACCTTTTCGTGCATGTGGATGACTTCGGCAACAGCAGATTCATCGATCACCGGTGCGGGCGCGGGGATCGCTGCGGGTGCGTCCTGCTCCGGCAGCACGACGTTGTAAGCCTTGATTTTCTTGTTGATCTTGATCGCCATGGCGGCGCTCTCCTGAATGCTTGTCTGACCGCCACCCCGGGTGGCTGGTCATGTTGTCCATGCCATGGCGTGAATACGCGCCCGGGCTGTTACGAATGTCTGGCGGCGCAATCGGGTTGCGCCCATGCCGTGAAACGGATGTTGCCTTGAAATGTCCTCCCCGCCAGGCGGGGAGGACAATCGATCATTTGCGACCTTTCTTTGCCGCATTTTTGGCTGGCTTCCTGGCCGGCGCTTTCTTTGCTGCAGCTTTTTTCGCCACAGTCTTTTTTGCGGGCGCTTTTTTGGCAGGCGCCTTCTTCACGGCTTTCTTGGCGGCTTTCTTGGCCGGCGATTTCTTCACCGCTTTATTTACCGCAACCTTTTTGGTGGCAACTTTTCTGGTCGCCTTCTTGACCGCTTTTTTGGCGGCGACTTTCTTGGCTACGGCTTTTTTGGCGACCTTCTTGCTTGCCTTTTTCACTGCGGCTTTCTTGGCAGCGGCCTTCTTGGCAACTTTCTTTTCAGCTTTTTTCGCTGCGGGTTTGGCTTTCGCCTTGCTCTTGGCTGCGCTCTTGGCGACTGCCTTTTTGGCTTCATCAGCTTTTTTGGCAACTGACTTGGCCGCCTTCTTTATCTTCTTGGCAGCCGTTTCTTCGGCCTTCTTGAACTTGGCGACGACGGTCTTGACCGTGCGCGCAGCCTGCTTGCGCGCTTTCTTTACCTTGGCGACGGCTTTCTTGCCGGCCTTGGTCGCGGAATCCCTTGCATCAGCCGCGACATCGCTGGCCGTGCTGGCGACTGCACCAGCTGCATCGGAAATTGCTCCGCCTATTTCCTTCAGGCTGTCTTTGACTTCTTCCACCGGGCTATCGGTACTCATCTTCCCCTCTCCGCGCTTTCGCGCCACTGTTGATTGACTTGATTGGACAACGCACTACACGCAAACCGCCAGACGCATCACGCCTGACGGATCCACTCGAATCAGAACTTTCCGTAGTAGCCCTCTTTGAGGGCATCGAACAGGTTGGCTGCGGTGTGGACCTCGCCATCGTACTCGATCTCTTCGTTACCTTTAGCTTCCACGAACGATCCATCTTCGAGCTCGAAACGGTACTTGGTATTTTCCAGATCATGCTCCTTGACGAGCACGCCCTGGAAGGCCGCCGGGTTGAAGCGGAATGTGGTGCATCCCTTCAAGCCCTGCTCATGGGCATAGCGATAGATATCCTTGAAATCCTCGTACGGATAGGTCGTCGGCACATTGGCGGTCTTCGAGATCGAGGAATCAATCCACTTCTGCGAGGCCGCCTGGATGTCGACGTGCTCGACCGGGCTGATGTCGTCCGCAGCGACGAAGTAATCGGGGAGCTTTTCCTCGACCTTGTCGGAGTGAGGCATGGCCTTGCCGTTGATCAGTTCGCGATAGGCGAGCAGCTCGAAGCTGAATACCTCGACCTTTTCCTTGGATTTCTTGCCTTCGCGAATCACGTTGCGGCTGTAGTGGTGGGCGAAGCTTGGTTCGATGCCATTGGAGGCGTTGTTGGCCAGCGACAGCGAGATCGTGCCGGTCGGCGCGATCGAGGTGTGATGAGTGAAGCGCGCGCCGACCTCGGCCAGTTCGGCGACCAGTTCGGGGGCAACGCTGGCGATGCGCTGCATGTAGCGACTGTATTTCGCATGCAGGACGCGACCGGGTACGCTGTCACCGATCTTGTAGCCATCGGTGATCATCTCGGGGCGCTTGCGCAGCATTTCGCCGGTGACCGGAAACTCGCGGGTGAGCACCGGTGCCGGGCCTTTCTCCTTGGCCAGACCGAGGGCAACTTCCCAGCCGGCCACGGCCATTTCACGCGAGACATCTTCGGTGAAGCTGCAGGCATCGGACGTGCCATAGCGCATCTTGAGCATGGTCAGGGTGCTGCCGAGGCCGAGGAAGCCCATGCCGTGACGGCGCTTGCTCTCGATTTCATCACGTTGCTCTTCGAGCGGCAGGCCGTTGATCTCGACGACGTTGTCGAGCATGCGCGTGAATACACGTACGACCTCGCGATATTCCTCCATGTCGAAACGTGCCTTCGGCCCGAACGGATCACGTACGAACTTGGTCAGGTTGACCGAGCCGAGCAGGCACGAACCATACGGCGGAAGCGGCTGTTCGCCACAAGGATTCGTAGCGCGGATATGCTCGCACCACCAGTTGTTGTTCATCTCGTTGACGCGGTCGATCAGGATGAAACCGGGTTCGGCGAAGTCATAGGTGGAGACCATGATCATGTCCCACAGATGGCGCGCGCGGATCTGGCTGTAGATCTTGCAGGCGACCAGGCCGTCTTCGCGCACGACATAGCTCTTGTGCGTCGGCCAGTCGCGCCAGATGACCTTGTCGGTATCGGCCAGATCGATCTCGTGCTGTTCCTTGATGTGGATCGGGAACACCAGCGGCCAGTCGGTATCCTTCTCGACCGCTTCCATGAAGCCGTCGGTAATCAGCAGGCTCAGGTTGAACTGACGCAGGCGGCCATCCTCGCGTTTGGCGCGGATGAACTCCTTCACATCGGGATGCGAAACATCAAACGTGCCCATCTGCGCGCCGCGACGGCCGCCGGCCGAGGACACGGTGAAACACATCTTGTCGTAGATATCCATGAACGACAGCGGGCCGGAGGTATAGGCGCCCGCTCCCGATACGTACGCGCCGCGCGGGCGCAACGTGGAGAATTCGTAACCGATGCCGCAACCGGCCTTGAGGGTGAGGCCGGCCTCGTGGACCTTGTCGAGGATGTTGTACATCGAATCCTCGATCGTGCCGGAGACCGTGCAATTGATCGTCGAGGTTTTCGGCTTGTGTTCGCTGGCACCGGCGTTCGAGGTGATGCGGCCGGCCGGAATCGCGCCGCGACGCAACGCCCAGAGAAAGCGCTCGAACCAATACTCCTGCTTTTCAGTGTTGGTCTCGACGGCAGCAAGTGCCCGTGCGACACGTTGGTAGGTATGGTCGATATCCGCATCGACCGGGGCACCCTGCTTGGATTTCAGGCGGTACTTCTTGTCCCAGATATCCAGCGATGCCGGCTGAAACGGAATCTCTACCGCGCCGCGCGCGAGTCCCTCTAGTCGCACTGTGCTCATGGACAGCGTTTCCTCCCGATTTTTATTGTGCTTCCGGGATAGCTTCCCGGTTTTCCTGATTCGTTTCACATCATTCGACGCGTCTTTATAGTGACGGGTCACGGCAGTCAAAGCGGACGGAATGTCGATGACACTCCCCGAATTGTCCACAATGGCTTGGCCATTCCCCGTCCCGAGCACACAACATCTTGTGGTGCGCACCGACCCAGTACCCTACGCTGGGACCCCTCGCTTGTCCAGCAAAAGACACCTCGTTTGACACTCTGGCCGCGCAACCGATTGAATCCCTCAAATACGGCAACAATGAAACCGAATGGCCTCGCTGTGGTCAGTAGCAGCGAGCACTGGGATCAGTACCCGGCATCGCTGTATTTTCGATCCGACCGCTCACGCAAACCGCCTCGGGCAAACCTCTCCGAATCTGGCCCGACCTGGCACGGGACATCCTCGCCGAGGGTCGATCCCGGACAATCAAAGACAGCCCACGGCCGAACCGCACCATGACGGCCACCAGACCTGGAAACCTCACGATGTTCCGGAAACCGAATCGCCTCGTTTTGATGTCCTCCCGACTGCTCCTGTTGGCCGCCTTGCTGCTCAGTCCTGGCGCCTTCGCCGGGCTGCCACCGGCTGTCGATGGACAACCCCTGCCGACCCTGGCGCCGATGATCGACCGGGTCACGCCGGCCGTGGTCAACATCAACACCAAGACTCACGTCCGCGTTCGCGACCCGTTCTTCGACGACCCGATCTTCCGGCGCTTCTTCAATGCGCCGAGCCAGCCGCGCGAGCGCGTCCAGCAATCGCTCGGCTCCGGAGTCATCGTCGATGCCGCCAAGGGCTATGTGTTGACCAACAACCATGTCATCCAGGGCGCTGATGACATCGCCGTGACCCTGCACGACAACCGCACGGTCAAGGCACGCGTGATCGGCTCGGATCCGGATACCGATCTGACCGTGTTGCAGATACCTGCCGACAACCTGCAGGCCATACCGCTGGCAATCTCGAAGAATCTGCGCGTCGGTGATTTTGTCGTCGCCATCGGTGATCCGTTTGGCCTTGGCCAGACCGTCACTTCCGGCATCGTCTCGGCGCTTGACCGCAAGGGCATCAGCCGCGGCTTTCAGAGCTTCATCCAGACCGATGCCTCGATCAATCCGGGTAATTCAGGCGGTGCGCTGGTCAATCTGCGAGGCGAACTGGTCGGCATCAATTCGATGATCTTCTCGCCGTCCGGGGCCAGCGTCGGCATCGGCTTCGCCATCCCCAGCGACCTCGCCGCCAATGTGATGCGCCAGTTGATCGCCTACGGTGAGGTGCGTCGCGGCGCGCTCGGCGTCGATGCCCAGGACATCACCCCGGAACTGGCGCGCATGCTTTCCGTACCGTCCGGCAAGGGTACGGTGGTGACCCGCGTACGCAAGGATGCCCCGGCCGCCAAAGCCGGACTGCAGCCCGGCGACGTGATCACCGCAATCAACGGCAAGAAGATCGGATCGGCACAGGATCTGCGCAATATCGAGGGGCTGACCCCGGTCGGCACGGCCCTGTCGGTTTCTCTGTTGCGCAACGGCGAAGCAGTGATCTTGAGCATGAATCTTGCTGCAAGCAGCAACTCCAGTCTGCGTGGCGGCGATCTGGACGAACGCCTCGCCGGCGTTCTTCTCAGTGATCTCGAAGAAAGCCAGCGCCGCCCCGGACTCAGCGGCAGCACAGTGAAAAATGTCGACACATCCAGTCGGGCCTACGCCAATGGCCTGCGCAAGGGCGACATCATCATCGGCCTCAATCAGCGCGACTTTGAAGACACCGGCGCACTTGCTGAACTTCTCAAACGCACGCCCCGACAGCTGCTGCTGACCGTGGTCCGCGGGCAAAGCCTGTTTTATCTACTGTTGCAATAAAGAGCAAAAACAATCGCCGCTGTTCATCCCGGGAGAAATGTCTGCGCCCCAGTCGCTTGGCGAGTTGACGGCTGGGGCCGAAGTTTGCGAGGTGCGCGGCTTGTGCGAGGTTCAGTGATCAGCCACTAGGATTGCGTCTCCGACATCCTGCTTCTGGAGCCTTCCATGACCACCAACGAGCTTCCCTCCGCCCATTCCGACCCCTCCCTGCCACCCAATCCGGCGGCCGCAGTCGCTCCGCAACTCGGCGACGTGATCGATGGCATTCAGGATACCGCCGCGACCTTGAAGTCCGTGGTCAGGAATGAGACCGATTCGCTGCTGAATGATTTTCGCGATCTCATACGTGATCAACCCATTGCCAGTGTCGCTGTCGCGGGCACACTCGCTTTTCTGATTGGGCGAATAGGTCGCTAATTCGCATCAGGAAACAGATTTCATGCAAGCGACGCCTGCCAATCAGGCCGATTCAGGACACTCCGCAAAGTCGGCTCCGCTGCGTGGATGGCGCAGAATCTGGCACGGCATCACGGATTTCCTCTCTCATGATCCATTGACGCTGGCGGCGTCGATCGCCTTCTACGCGGCGTTGTCTTTCGCGCCCATCATCGTCATCAGCATCTGGGCTTCGTCTCAGCTTTCAGCGGGCGCCGAAAGCAAACTGATCGAACAACTCGGCATCCTGTTTGGTAGTCAGGTCGGTGACAGCGCGGCGATGATCATGAAGAACGCGCAGCAAAGTCCGTTCAACGCCAGCGTCTCGGGCTTGGTCAGTCTGGGCGCGCTGGCGATCTCGGCATCGACAGCTTTCGCTCAATTGCAGGCCGCGATCAACGCGGTATGGGGCACCAAAGGTGTGCCGAGCAATGCAGTCTGGGGTTGGATACGGAGGCGCCTGCTGTCTTTCGGCATGCTCGCGGTGATTGGCTTTCTGCTCATGATCACCCTCGTCGCAAGCAGCACGATGACCCTGATCCTGAAGCAACAAGGCAGCCTGTGGCTGGTCATCAACGAGTTGCTGGCCTTGATCGTCTTTTCGATTGGCTTTGGCCTGCTGTTCCGCTTTGTCCCTGACGCACGCATCGCCTATCGCTACACCTTTGTCGGCGGCGCCCTGACCGCAATCCTGTTTGAACTCGGCAAATGGGCGCTTGGCACTTATCTGGGAGCAACCACCAGCGCCGACGCTTACGGCGCGGCAAGTTCACTGATCCTGCTCCTGATCTGGGTCTACTACACCTCGTTGATCGTGCTGGTTGGTGCCGGCCTCACGCGCCATTTGGCCGAGGCGTTCGATGGCCCGTTGCCGGAAACGCATCCAGGCTGAGCGGGCTGGACCCGTCGATCACAGGCGCTGGATGGCGCGCGCCTGCCGCCCGACAAGCGCGCCCACGTCGATGAATAAAGAAGGAGTCGGCCGATAAGCCGGGTTTTGTCGTGGGCAGCCATTCCTCTGGATCCTGCGTCGCCGCAGGATTCTAGCAACCAACCCGGGAGCGACGCGGGCCGCGCCATAGCTCCCCTATTTGGTCTTGCTCCAAGTGGGGTTTGCCGTGCCATGCGGCGTTAGCCCCGCATGCGGTGTGCTCTTACCACACCGTTTCACCCTTACCACGCATGGCCGCTGCATTCCGGAAAACCGGATGCGCAGACACCGTTCGGCGGTTTGCTTTCTGTTGCACTTTCCGTCGGCTCGCGCCGCCCAGGCGTTACCTGGCACCTTGCCCTGCGGAGCCCGGACTTTCCTCGCCGTGCCGAAACACGTCGCGACTGCCTGGCCGACTCCAACGCCCAGTGTAACGGTTTACCGCCTGGCCATGGATATCCTCGTGCTTTGCAGGGCGTCAGCCTGCTGGCGAGCGTTTTGCCTAAAGCTACGCTGATCAAGTGGCGCAATCGTCACGACGCCTGTCCAAGCGCAACGCATCGAATCTGGATCCGATCAAGTTGCTGCGAAAAGAACAGAACAGGCAAATGCGCCAGACTGACGCTTCTACCGCCCGCTCGACGGTTGTTGACAAGCATGAACGGCAACACAGCATGAGCAGACATTCCATTGAGACGCAGGGTGGCGTCGGCTATGCTGCCGCGCTGCGCTTCGCCCCTCCGAGCCTCTCTTGATCAACACGCCGTTCGAACCCGTGAAGAAATCATTCTGGCGTGCCGTGTTGTTCGCGGTGACGGTGGCTGCGTTGAATTTCGGCCTGTGGGCGTTCCTCAACCGGCCGACCCCGGTCGCTGACTGGAGTGGGCGCGTCGAAGGCATGGCGTTCAGTGCGTTCCAGCGCTATCAGGATCCGACCAAGAACCTGTTTCCTTCCGAATCGGAGCTGGCCAGCGACATCCGCATGCTCTCGCGGCATACCAAGCGCCTGCGTACCTATTCGTCGGTGGAGAGTCCGCAGATTCCGCGCCTGGCCGCGTTCTACGACATGGAAGTCATGTCAGGCGCCTGGATCGACAAGCGCATGCGCAACAACGAGGCCGAACTCGAAGCCTTGATCGCGCTTTCGCGCAAGCACGCCAACATCACTCGCGCGATGGTTGGCAACGAGACGATCCTGCGCGGCGATGTCAGCGTCGAGCAATTGATCAGCTACATCGATCGCGCCCGCGCACAGCTGAAGATCCCGGTTTCTACTGCTGAGCCATTCTTCGTCTGGGAGCGCAATCCGCAACTCGCCGAGCACGTCGATTTCATCAGCGTGCACCTGCTGCCGTACTGGGAAAAAATTCCGCGCAAGGACGCGATCAATTTCACCCTCGGCCAGTACTACCGGCTCAAGGAACTGTTTCCGGGCAAACCCGTGGTCATCGCCGAAATCGGCTGGCCATCGAATGGGGATCGCAAGGAATACGCGCAGCCATCGATCGAAAACGAGGCGCAATTTCTGCGCGAATGGTTCAATGTCGCCGAACGCGAAAAGATCGACTACTACGTGATGGAAGCGATCGACCAGCCGTGGAAGGAGGCCATCGGTGGCCGTGCCGAAGCTTACTGGGGCATGTTCAATGCCGCGCGTGAACCGAAATTCTCGATGACCGGCAAGGTCGTCGAAGATCCGACCTGGCCGATCAAGGCACTCGCTGCCTCGTTGCTCGCCTTGCTGCCGATGTTCTGGTTTGCGCGACATTTCATGCGCTTCTTCGTCACCGGCATCTTCTTTTTCCTCGGCCTGATCCAGCTTTCGGCCTCGGTCGTGGTGTGGTCGGTCAGCGTACCGCTGGCGTTCTATCTGAGTCCGTTCGACTGGACCATGTTCATGCTCCTCGTACCCGCCCAGTTGGCGATCATTCTTGTCCTGCTGATCAATGGCTTCGAGTTCACCGAAGTGCTATGGCGCCCGCGCTGGCTGCGTCATTTCGCGTTGCTCGAACCCTCCCCGCCGGCCGAGCAGCCGTTCGTCTCGATCCATCTGGCCTGCTACAACGAGCCGCCCGAGATGGTGATTCTGACCCTCGATTCACTCGCTGCGCTCGACTACGCCAACTTCGAAGTGCTGGTCATCGACAACAACACCAAGAACGAAGCCGTGTGGAAACCGGTCGAGGAATATTGCGCGAAGCTTGGCCCGCAATTCCGCTTTTTCCATCTGTCCCCGTGGCCCGGCTTCAAGGCCGGCGCGCTCAACTATGGCCTTGAGCAAACTGATCCGCGCGCCGAAGTCGTCGCCGTAGTCGATGCCGACTACGTGGTGCGCAAGGACTGGCTGAGCGCGTTGACCGGTCATTTCAAAAACCCGGACATCGCTGTCGTGCAATGCCCGCAAGCCCATCGCGAATTCGAGGACGATCGGTTCCGGCGCATGACTGCCTGGGAATACGACGGCTTTTTCCGTATCGGCATGCATCACCGCAACGAGCGCAACGCGATCATCCAGCACGGCACGATGACCATGGTGCGCAAGGACCTGCTCGCCAACACCGGCGCATGGTCGGAATGGACCATCTGCGAGGATGCCGAGCTCGGCCTGCGCCTGATGCACGCCGGGCATGAACTGGCCTACGTCGATGAACTGATGGGCAAGGGCCTGACCCCGGCTGATTTCACCGCCTACAAGTCGCAGCGCTATCGCTGGGCGTTCGGCGCCATGCAGATCATGAAGGCGCGCTTCGGCTGGATGACGCGCAAGGACAGCCCGCTGAGCCGTGGTCAGAAGTTCCACTTCCTGACCGGCTGGTTCTCGTGGTTTGCCGATGCCCTGCATCTGGTCTTCACGATGATGGCGATCGCCTGGACGATCGGCATGGTCGGCTGGCCCGAACTGTTCACCCTGCCGATGGAGTTGTTCCTGATTCCGATCATCGGCTTCATCATCAGCAAGGTGTTCTTCGGCATCGTTCTCTACCGCAAGCGCGTGCCGTGCTCGTGGTACGACACGATCATGGCCTCGATCGCCAGCATGGGGTTGAGCCACGCCATCGCCCGCGGCATCTTCCTCGGCCTGTGGAAGAAGAAGGGCGAGTTCGTGCGCACCGCCAAGGGCCGCCGCCTCGGCGGCAAGCCGAGCGCGTTTTCGTCGGTACGCGAAGAGTTGCTGATGTTCATCGCTCTGGTCGCCTGCATCATCGGCATGATCCATTCCAGCGGCATCAACTACACCGAAGGAAAATTGTGGATCGCCATTCTGACCGCACAGGCAGTACCGTATCTTTCCGCTCTGGTGGGCGCGTGGATCGCCCATGATTCGGGCGACAACGGGTAAGCATTCGCCTCGTTTCCAGACCCTGATTGCAAACAATCATGGCCCGAACATGAACGCGAGCGACGCGCGTAACAGCGTTCTACTGTGGCCCCTGCTATAAAACATCCATGACAGATTTTTCTTCCCGAATGGCAACCCGGCGCGGTCACTGCTGCACGTCCCTGATGGCTGGCTTGATGTTGACGATGATTTCGTTGCCGTCATTTGCCGCACGTGTATCGGTAAAGCTGGATGGGCTCAATGACACCTTGCGCCCGGCCGCACTTGGTGCACTCGAGTTGCAGCAATACACCAAGCGCGAAGTCAGCGGCGCCCAGGTGCGTCGGCTCTATCGACGCGCCGAAACGCAAATCAAGAAAGCGCTTGAGCCTTATGGCTATTACAACAGCCAGGTTGACGCTGATCTTTCCCGCGAGGGTGATAATTTCCTCGTCACCCTGCAGGTGACTCCTGGTGATCCGGTCAAAGTGACCGCTGTCGATATCAAGATTGATATCGATCCAAAGAATACTAATGAAAGCAAGGGATTGAAGGCCGTGCACATGGCCCGCGCCGCATTCTCGCCGCACAAGGGCCAACGCCTGGATCATGCCGAGTACGAGCGCAGCAAGGCGGCCATTCACGCCGCCTTGTTCAGCGTTGGCTATCTGGATACCGAGCTGGTCACCCATCGCGTCGACGTCGAACGCGCATCGAATACGGCGCAGATCCATCTCGAATGGAAGGTGGGCGAACGTTACCGCTTTGCCGAGACGGAGTTCGAGGGTGGTCAATTTCCCGATGATTTCATGCAGCGCTTCATTCCATGGGATGTCGGCGACTATTACAACCAGGCGCAATTACTGACCCTGCAGCAGCGCCTGTTTGATGCCAACTACTTTGCCATCTCTCAGGTTCAGCCCGATACCGAAAATGCCGGCAACGGCAAGGTGCCGATCGCGGTAACGCTGGCCCCGGCCAAGCGCAACGTCTACACCGGCGGCGTCTTTGTCGGTACCGATACCGGAGCCGGTGTCCGCGGCGGCGTTGAGCGACGCTGGGTCAATACGCGCGGCCACAAGTTGAAGTTCGAGGCGATCCTCGCACAACGCCTGAAAACCCTGTCGACGCTGTACCAGATTCCATTGCCGGGCAAGAACAACCACAGCTTCAACTTCGGCATCAGCTATCGGGACGAGAACACCAAGACCAGCCAGTCGAAAACCTTCCGCCTGGCCGCCAACGATTCGCAGATCTGGCACGGCTGGACACGCACCATTGGCCTGCAATTCCTTACTGGCGATTTCAAGGTGGCTGACATCAAGGGCAAAACCACCTTGCTCTACCCGGAAATTTCGCTGACCAAGAAGCGTGCCGACGATTTCAATTTCCCGCGCAAGGGCTGGTCGTTGACTCTCGCCGCACGAGCAGGCCAGAAAGGCTTGCTCTCCGACACCAATTTTGCCCAGATCACTGCGGATGCGAAATGGATCCGCGGAATCGGGGACAACTCACGCTTCATCGCCCGCGGCGCGGCCGGCTACACCCAGGTCGGCAACTTCGACAAGTTGCCCCCCGAGCTGCGCTTCTTCGCGGGTGGGGACCGCTCAATCCGTGGCTACAGCTATCAAACGGTCGGCCCGCGTCTGCCAGCCGTGGACGGAGAAGTACCCAAGGTTATTGGCGGTGAGCAATTGCTCGTCGGTAGCGCCGAGTACGAGTATTACTTCACTCCGAAATGGGGCGCAGCCGCGTTCGTCGATGCCGGCGATGCGTTCAGCGGCAAGGATTTTGACCTCAAGCTCGGTGCTGGTTTCGGATTGCGCTGGCGCTCACCGGTCGGCCTTGTTCGGGTCGATCTGGGCACGCCGATCGGCGACAAGTTTGCCAGCGGCGTCGAACTGCACATCGTCATTGGGCCGGATCTATGAGCGCGCCAGACAAAACCGCAACGAGTCCGGCCCGGACACGGCCAAGGCGCCGCGTGCTGCGTGCGACGGCCTGGCTAGGCCTGGCCCTGGTCATTCTTCTTGGCGGACTCCTGGTTTGGGTATTCAACAGCCGCTCCGGTGCAGATTTTGTACTGGCTCGCGTGCAATCGGCGCTGGATCAGAAACTGCTCGTCAATCACATCAGCGGCGGCCTGTCGGGTCCACTCGTGCTCGATGGTGTGCGTTACCTCGACCCGGAAGCCGGCGTTGACGCACAGATCAAGCACCTCAGCGTGGATCTCGGCGCGCTTGCCCTGCTGGCAGGTCGCGTCGAACTGAACGATGTCGTCGTCGACGATGTGGATGTGCAGTTAACCACGGTTGCGCCGTCAAGTGATGACGACAGCACGTTTTCGCTGAATCCACCGATCAACATCGTCATCAACGGGCTCGTCTTGCAACGTGCCTCCATCCGGAAAGACGGCGAATCAATTTTTGTGGCCGACCGCCTCGACTTGAAAGGCGGATGGACACATGACGGCTTGCGCGTCCGAAAGCTGGTGCTGCGCTCTCCGGATGGTCACGTCGATCTCAACGGTACGCTGGGAATCGTCGGCGGCTATTCCGGCAGCGGCGAGACCAACTTCACCTGGCGGGTTGGTGAAACCGACCTCGCCGGCGTACTCAAGAGTCGCAGTGACGGCAAGCAGACGCGCATTGATTTGAACCTGACGAAACCCACGCCTGCGAGTGCCGTAGTCACCATCGAGCAGACCGCGAAAGCGGCCTGGAACCTGCAGCTCGATGTTCCGACCTTCGCCGCAAAAGCGATTTCGCCGGACAGTACGCTCGGCCAACTGGCCGTGCATCTGAACGGTACCGGCGATCATGCGAAGGGAGAAATCAGCGGCTCGATGACGATCGAGAAACACGCGGTTGCGATCGATCCATTGCGCTATGCCTTGAAGGATGGCGTCATCACCATCGAATCAATGCATCTGACTTCGCCCGAGTCGACCGGCACGCTCGACCTTCTCGGCTCCGTGGACACAACGGTGTCGCCGCCGCGTGCGGATCTCCTGGCCTCCTGGCAGGACGTCACGTTGCCGGCGGATCTGGTTGGCCAGCCCCTCGCGACGCACGGCGAATTGTCGATTGATGGCAATGTCGAGGCATTCGCGGCAAAAGGCACGCTGGCGCTTGGTCCGCCTGATGCGCTTGCGGATATCGATATCGACATCAATGGCACCACCGAGGCCATCACGCTCAACACGGTGCGCCTGAAACAGGCCAAGGGCGGGCTCGATGCCAGCGGCACGATCTCGCTGCAACCGACGCTTGGCTGGAACATCAAGGCCACCGCCAGCCAGCTGGACCCCGGCGCTTTTTTTGCCGGCTGGCCGGGCGCAATTGATTTCGTCCTCGACACCGCCGGAACGCAAACCGCCAAGGGTCCGAATGCAACACTGGTTCTCGCTCAGGTAGGTGGCAGCCTGCACGGTAGACCGTTGGGCGGCTCGGCCGATCTGCGCATGAAACCGGGTTATGTCGTCGATGGAAATCTCGAGTTGACCTCCGGGAACAGTCGCGTTCGCGTCGAAGGCAATGGCGGCAGCCAGACCGATGCACGCATTCGATTTGAAACCGCCTCGCTGGCGGACTGGTTGCCTGATGCGGGTGGCAAGGCCAATGGCAATATTCATGTTTCGGGCGAATGGCCAAAACTTGATATTGATGGAGACATCACCGGCAACGACATCGCCTGGCAAGGCGCTCGCATCGACTCGATGGAACTCGTCGCCAAGATCACCAATCTGGCCAAACCCGCCGGTGCGCTGACCCTCAAGGCCGAAAACCTGTCCCGCGGCGATACACGCTTCGACACCCTCCTCATCGAAGGCGATGGCAACGCGGCATCGCATCAGCTGAATCTCGTGGCCAAGGGCACGCCGGCGAGTATCGAGCTTTCGATGGCCGGTGCCAGCAAGGGCGGAAACTGGGATGGGCGGATGACCTCGCTGCTTGTCGATCCCGCCGGGCGCAACTTGCCGAACCTTGAGCTCGATCAAGCCGCGCAGATGAGCTGGAACGGAAGCCGGTTCGATCTGGCGGAAGCTTGCCTGATCAGCAAACCGTCGACTCGTGAGCGATCAACGCAAGGCCAGTTGAAGCCGCCAGTGAAAGCCGAACAAGTAGCGGCGGAATCGGTGAAACCTCGGCAGCCTGAAGTGCCCGCACGCCTGTGCATCGGCGGCAGCAGCGACACGGACGGATCGCTCGCCGGCAAATACCAGATCGAGCACCTTCCGCTGCGCCTGGTCGGGCGTCTCGGCGCACCGGATTCACCGCTGCTTCTGCGCGGCGAAGTCAAGGGTTCTGGCGACATCAGCCGCAAGCGCAACGGCCCGATCAGCGGCAACGCGCGACTCGTTTCCGACAAGGGAGAACTGTTCTATATCGACGGTGGCAACAAGCCCTTGCTGAGCTACAGCGGATTCACGATCAACGCCGATCTGAATGATTCATCGACCACGGCGACACTCCGCGCCGAACTCGATCATGATGGTCGACTCGAAGGCAATATCGCCCTGGCACCGGGTCAAGATGGCATCCAGACCATCAACGGCGAAATCAAGGCCGATCTCAACAGCCTGGCATTTCTCGAACTGCTGAGCAGCGAAGTCAGCAACCCGCGCGGCAAGCTTTCCGCGCACTACGCGATTGCCGGCACGCTGGATGAACCCAGACTCGACGGCGCCTTGACGCTTGACGGATTCGCGACCGAGATTCCTGCCATGGGTCTCAAACTGCAGAGCGGAAACCTCAGCTTGCGCGCCGTCGATGCGCAACGCTATGTGCTCGAGGGTTCGATCCAGTCCGGCAAGGGCAACCTGACTGTCTCCGGTGAAGGCGGGCTCGACAGCAAAGAGCCGATGAAATTTTCCATCAAGGGTGAGGATTTCCTTGCCGCGGACATTCCTGCCGCTCGTCTTGTGGTCAGCCCGGATTTGTCTGTCGAGCGCAGGGAAGACGGCATTTTTGTCACCGGCAAGCTGGATATTCCCTCTGCGAACGTCGACCTGTCCAAACTGCCCGGCGGCGGCGCCAGCGCGGTCTCGCCCGATGTCGTCATCGTGGATGCTGATCAACCTGAGCCCGGACAATCGATTCCGGTTACCGCCACGGTGGCGGTTTCACTGGGCGACAAGGTCAAACTCGCCGGCTTCGGTTTCGACGGCAGCTTGAGCGGAACGCTCGTCGTCAGTGAACGACCTGGCCGGGTCACCACGGGCAGCGGAACCTTGAACGCCGGCGGCAATTACAAGGCATATGGCCAGGATTTGAAGATCGAAACCGGACGAATCCTTTTCGCCAGCAGCCCGATTGACAACCCCGGCATCGATATTCGCGCGACGCGCAAGATCCGCACCGGCAATATCACCGCAGGCCTGCTCGTGCGCGGTACTGCGCAGGTCCCGGTGTTGACCGTGTTTTCGGATCCCACGATGGAGCAATCCGAAGCGCTTTCGTATCTGGTTACCGGCAAACCGCTCTCGTCGCTGAAAAGTGGCGAAGGCGACATGCTTGGCACGGCGGCTCGCGCGCTCGGTACGGCGGGCGGCGATCTGCTGGCCAAGAGCATCGGCAGCAAGATGGGCGTCGATGACATCGGCGTCGCCGACAATGATGCGCTCGGCGGCGCGGCATTCACGGTCGGAAAATACCTGTCGCCGAAACTTTATCTGAGTTATGGCGTGGGCGTGTTTGATCCGGGCGAAGTGGTCACCTTGCGCTACTTGTTCAGCCATCGCTGGAATTTCGAGGCACAGAACGCAACCACGGGCAGCCGCGCCGGCTTCAACTATCGTTTCGAGAAATAGTCACTCCCGACTATCATGTCGGAATGATTGAACGTGCCCAACATCTCAAGCGCCTGCTCGCCCTCGAACCCCACATCGAAGGGGGCCACTATCGCCGCATCTACGAATCGACCCAGCGCATCGCCTTCGGTGACGAGCAGCGCGAGCGGCCAATGGCCACTTCGATCTATTACATGTTGTGCGCGGGCGAAATCAGTCGCTGGCATCGCGTCGATGCCGACGAGATCTGGCACTGGTACGAAGGTGAAGCCCTGGAAATGCTGCGCTTCGATCCACGTGATCGGCAATTGTCGAAACATGTGCTCGGCCCGGTCGGGCATGACTCGGCACCGGTCTTCGTCGTCCCCGCCGGTTGCTGGCAAGCAGCCCGACCGGTTGGCAACTATGCTCTGGTGGGTTGCACGGTTGCTCCAGGCTACGAGTGGCGCGGCTTCAGCACACTCTGCGACGAGGCCAGCGTAATCGACATGCTTGGAGACATCGATCCCGAGTTGTTGAAATTGAGTTGATCGCGCCCACCTGGCGCTATCGGATTTCATGAAATTCTTGAAATTGCGCGCTGTTCGGCTTCTTCCAGGCATCTGCTGACAAGCCGTCTATTCAGCGCAAGTCCAGTCAAACAATGGCATCAATGCAAGTCGCGCATGCCAGTGCACGGTTCGTACTGTGGTGCGTATCGGCAGGAATCCACGACGGAGCACCTGCACATCCTTTTCCAGGAGACATCATGGCCACGACGAAGACCAGCAAGAAAGCCAAGCCCGCCGCCAAAAAGAAGACTGCTGCGAAGAAGAAATCGACAACTGCAAAAACCGCCAGCACAAAGGCAAGCAAGACAACCGCCAGGAAAAAGACCACGACCAGCAAGAAGGCAGTCGCAAGCAAGCCCAAGTCAACAGTGAAGAAGTCCTCAGCGCCGAAAAAGGCGACCAAAAAGAAAGTCGCCAAGACACCGGCAGCGCGAAAGTCGACAGCAAGCAAACCAGCGACGAAGAAGACTGCCGCGAAGAAGGCACCAGCAAAGCGCGCTGCGAAAACGACTGCAAAAGCGACGAAGAAATCCTCGGTAGCGAAAACACCCGCGAGCAAGAAGGTTGCGAAAACACGGGTGGCAAGCAAGGCACCAGGCAAACCGACCGCCAAAAGCAAGAAGTCGGCGGCGGGCAAGTCTGCCCGAACGCGCAACAAGCCGATCACCCCGGAAAAATCTGCCGAGCAGATCCGCAAACTGCTTGAAGCGAAGAAGAAGCGCGTGCGCCAGGGGCCGAGCTGGCCCACAGGCACCGCTCACTCGGGTCATTCAAACCCCGGAGCCGTCGGATCGAACCTTCACGATGGCGCACCCGTGCATACGGATCCGAGCTCGAATCTGGGTGTGGCCGGCATGCACGGTCGAGGGACCCAGGGCAAACGCGGACAGAGCTGAACGCCTGCGTCACTTGAAGCAAGGAAGGACCGCGCGATCCATCGATCGCGCGGTCCTTCGCATTTTCAAGCCGATGAAATCACCGCGCCAGCAGCCAGTCGGACCTTTTCTGATGAGGCGAGGATTCGGCCGGGCGAGGCCAGATTTTCGAGGGCTTGCAAACCCGTGGTTGAGCTATTGATCAAGAATCGTCGGAAATCTGGACAGCTCAAACGGGATCACAGGCCAGCCGAGTCACGTTTGACAGGTCGCCAACCCGGATTATTCATGACTACGCGCGATGATGGTGCATGCCATTGGATTCACACGGCTTTTCGCGATTGAAGGGATAGCGGGCGCGATCGCTGATTGAGCGGAAAGTCGTGTGGATGCAATGAGCAAGCGAGGGCGTGTGCTTTTCATGAAAAATCGGGGCTAGTTGTCGACCACTTCGAGTGCCGCGCCTTGATCATCTGCCGATGCTTCGGCAACCTCCAGCGCGCGCTTGAGGATGGCGTCGTTCAGGGCCTGGACTTTGATCAGATGTGTTCCCGGGCCGATATCGTCCGGCAAACCTCGCGAACTGGAATCCGGATCATCCATATGCGGCATAAGGTCGGCGATCTCTTCTGCAGATTCCACTCCATCGAGCGATCCAATCAGATTGATGACTACACGAGCGGCGTCATCGCCTGCAGTCAGTCGAAGATTGAGTTCGGGCATGTCGGTCTCCTCGTGGGTTGTATCCCGAGTAGAACCGATGCACCCCGAATCCAGACCAAACAGAATGATTGGATCAATCAGAGCCTGCCCGCCGCGGCATCACCAAGTCGACGTTTCAGCGGCGTGATTCGGTTGGCGACGCCGAGGGCGAGGCCACGCAATCCGGCGATCATGGTCGAATCGGAATTGAACGTGCGCTCGATCAGGCTGAAGCCGTTGGCAGCGAGAACGTTTTCGCTGCGCCGTTCGCGCTCGTAACGGCGCAGCCAATGCGCGGCACCGATATCGCTGTCGCGCGAACGTGCGCGCAGCAATTGCCCGCGCAAGTTGTGTACATCACGCAGGCCGAGGTTGAGGCCCTGCCCGGCCAGCGGATGCACAGCATGAGCGGCGTCGCCGATCAACACGCAGCGGCCGCCGATATAGCGTTCGGCGAGGCGCATGCGCAATGGGAAAGCGAAGCGCTTTGTCGTTGAGGTCACCGCACCGAGGCGAAAATCCAGCGCGCAGCCGAGCTCCGCGCAGAACGCCAAGTCATCGAGCGCAAGCAGGCGCGCGGCCTCATCGTTCTGCAGCGACCAGACGATCGAACAGCGGCCATCGGCGAGCGGCAGAAAAGCCAGCGGCCCGCCGGGCTGAAAGCGCTGCCAGGCAGTGGATTCGTGTGATCGTTCGGTAGCGACATGGGCAACGATTGCGCGCTGGCCATAATCGTGATCCTTCGTCGCGATACCGAGCTGATTGCGGATCGGCGAGTTGGCGCCATCGGCGGCGATCAGCAGGCGTCCACGCAAGCGGCTGCCATCAGCGAGGCCGACCGACACGCCAGCGGCTTCGTTGATGACCTCGGTGACTTCGGCCGGACACAGCAGGCGCACCGGATCACCGCGTTCGGCCGACTGATTCAAGGCGCGCCAGAGAACATCCTGGAGCAAGCGGTTTTCGACGATCCAGCCCAACGCTGCTTCGCCGCGATCCGCGGCATCGAAGCAGAGTTCACCGGGAGCCAGTGCATCCCAGACGCGCATGCGCTGATAGGCGCTGGCGCGTGCGTCGAGCACATCGTTCCAGACACCCAGATCCTCGAACAAGGCAACGCCATCCGGCGCCAGGGCGACGACGCGTGCGTCGACTTCATCATCGGCCTTCCAGGGCATCGGTGACCGCGACTCAATCAATGCGACATCGAAACCCGCGCGCACCAGGGCAAGGGCCATGGCCGAACCGGCGATACCGGCACCGACAACGATGACATCGAGCTCGCCGCGACGGCTCATCGACTGAGTGCCCGTTGCGAGACATCGCCGCGAAAACCCATGCCGCGCAAGGCAACCCGGCGCTTGAGCGGGGTCAGCCGTTCGAGTGCGACAAAGCCGAGTGAACGGAGTACCCGCAGCGGCGCGGATTTGTTGCCCATCAGGCGCACCAGATCATCGCTGAATGATGTCGTCGCCTCGCGATCGGGTGTGCGACGTTCGACATAGCGTTGCAGCAAATCGGCATTGCCCGGATCTGAATTCTCCTGCCGCGCAGCGATCAGCAACTCGGACAGACTCAACGCATCACGCAAGCCCAGATTGAAACCTTGCGCGCCGAGCGGATGCACGGTTTGCGCGGCATTGCCGACCAGCACCATGCGCTCGGCGGTCAGGCGATCGGCGAGCACGCGCGCCAACGGATACGGCTTGCGTTTGCCGGGTCGACTCAAGCGTCCGAGCCGATAGCCGAAACGCTCATGGACGAGGGCGATAAATGCGGTGTCATCGAGTGCGGCAACACGATCCGAATCTTCGGTCGGAACGGTCAGGACCAGGCCTGCCTGATGGCGACCGCACGGCAACATTGCCACCGGCCCGGAATCGGTGAAGCGCTCGAAGGCCCGACCATCAAGCGGCTTCTCTGTGGTCAGCGTGGTGACGAAGGCACTTTGCACGTAATCGGTGCGTTGCACGCCGATGCCGAAATGTCCGCGCACGAAAGATCCGGTGCCATCGGCGCCGACCAGCAAGCGCGTCGACAAGCGCCGTTCACGCTCGCCTTCGCGAACACTCAGTTCAATCGTATCGGCAGTGCTTTCAATCGCAGTCAGTTGCGCAGGCGCAATACGCTCAAGCGACTGACATGCATCAAGCCGATGCAACAAGGCATTGCCGAGCTCGCGTGCCGGCAGCACCGCACCGAAAGCTGGCAATCCGAGCTCATCGGCAACCAGGTTCACCGCACCGAATTCGCCGCGACGACTGATATGGATGCGCTCAATCGGCGCCGCCTGCCCTTTCGTATGCGCCCAGACACCGAGCGCAGTCAGCGCATTGATGCTGGCCCGGGCCAGCGCCAGATTGCGTTCGTCGTAGCTCGGCTGCTCGGAAACCTTCGGCAGCGCCGCCTCGACCAGGGCGACGCGAAACCCGCAGCCATCCAGGGCGATGGCCAGACTCGAACCGACCAGTCCGCCACCGACGATGACAATGTCATGCATGTCCTTCATCTGCCCATGATAAGGGCAAGGCCGCACAATCCACAGTGACTGATGCCACTCCTGCGGCGGCAGACCACTCTGGCAGAATGCCGCAGTACGCATCTGCTGAAAATCCACGGGGAAAGTCCATGCAACGTCTGCTCGTCTCAATCGCGGCATTGGTGTGCGCCGCGAACCTGCACGCCGCTTCGCCGCTTGAAACGCATTTCGCCGCTGATCCGAAGCAGAAGGTTGATGCGTGGTATGGCGAGCAGATCGCCAGGTACACGACCGATCCGTCATTCAATACACAACTGACCGACTACCTGCCCGCCTCGGACACGGTGCCGACGCCGGCCAAGGCGCTTGGCGATGTTTCGGGTGCGCCGAACATGTTGCCGCGCCTGAAGACGGTCTACGACTATTTCCGCTCGCTCGAGGCGAACAGTCCGCGGGTCAAGGTTTACAGCATCGGGAAGTCCGAGGAAGGTCGCGAGATGATCGCGGTGGCGATTGCCGACGAGAAACTGCTGGCCGATCTCGATGCCAACCGTGAGCGTCTCGCCCAACTCGCCGATCCACGCAAGATCGGCCTCGATGATGAGCGCGCAGCCAAGCTGATCGAACAATCGGTGCCGGTCTATTACATCACCGCCACCATCCATTCCCCCGAGACCGGATCACCCACCTCGGTGATGGAACTGGCCTATCGCCTGGCCGTCGATGATGCGCCGTATATCCAGGCGATCCGCTCGAAGGTGATCACCCTGATCACGCCGGTCGTCGAAACCGATGGCTGGGAGCGCAAGGTCGATATCTACAACTGGCATCGGGCGCATCCCGAGGCGCAACAGCCACCGCTGCTGTACTGGGGACACTACGTTGCCCATGACAACAATCGCGACGCGATGCTGGCCTCGCTGGCCCTGACCCGCAATGTCATCAACACCTACACCGGCTGGCATGCGCAGGTGCTGCACGACATGCACGAGTCGGTGCCGTTTCTCTACGACAACACGGTCGGCGCCGGACCGTACAACGCCTGGGTCGACCCGCTGCTGGTCGGCGAGTGGCAGCAACTCGGCTGGAACAATGTCGATACCCTGACCCGGCTCGGCCTGCCCGGCGTGTTCACGCATGGCGAGTTCGATACCTGGAGCCCGGGCTATCTGATGTTCATCGCCGCCACCCACAACGGCATCAGCCGACTCTACGAAACCTTCGGCAATGGCGGTGCCGATACCGAGGAGCGCATCCTCGATCCGAGCGAGTACGAGCGCACCTGGTACCGGCCGAACCCGCCACGCGCCAGGGTCATGTGGTCGCAGCGCAACAACAACAATTATTCACAAAGCGCCATGCTCACCGCACTCGACTATTTCTCCAGCAACAGCCAGCAGTTTCTGCGCAACTTCTGGCTCAAGTCGAAGCGCTCGGTAACCAAGGCCGCCGACTCCGGCCCGGCCGGTTACGTGCTCAGTGCCGATGATCCGCGCCGCAGCGCGCAGCAGAAATTGCTCGAAGTCCTGCATCGGCAAAAGGCCGAAGTCATGCGCCTCGATTCGGCGTTGACCGTGCAACTTGCGCAAGCAAAAAAGAACGCCCACTCCGACGACGACAAGGAGGGTTCGAAGGAAAACAAGCCAACCACGCGCACCTTCCCGGCAGGCAGCTATGTCGTGCGCATGGATCAACCCTACTCGCGCATCGCCGATGTCCTGCTCGACCGCCAGTACTGGTCGCCGGACGATCCGCAGAAGCACCCTTATGACGACACCGGCTGGTCGCTTGGCGACCAGTTCGGCGTGGATCTCGTTCGAGTCACCGATGCCGCCTTGCTCAAGGCACCGATGCAGGCGCTGACCTGGCCACTGCCGACGCACACCGCCGAGGGCAGCGGCGCTATCCGCATCATCGCCAATCCGGCTGCGGCCGAACTCGCCTCGTTGCGCTTTGCTGAGAAGGGAGCCTCGATCGATATCGCCACGCGGTCGTTCACGATTGGCGACCGGGAATTCGCAGCGGGCTCGTTGATCGCACGCCGCGCCGATAGCGCATTCGATGAACGGGCCGGCAAACTCGGACTCCGTGTATTCAAAGCCGACTCGATGCCCGATGTAACGACGCGCAAGCTCGGCCTGCCGCGCGTCGCCATCATGCATACCTGGCTCAACACGCAGACCGAGGGCTGGTGGCGCATGGCGCTCGACAATCTCGGCATTCCGTTCACTTACATCAGCACCCAGGATGTCGCGCGCAGCGACAATCTGCGCAAACGCTTCGATGTGATCCTATTCGGGCCGATCGGCTACTCGAGCACGCAACTGATCGTCGACGGCCTGCCGATGTACGGCAATGCCATGCCGTGGAAGAAGTCCGCTCTCACACCGAACCTCGGACTCATCGACAGCACCGACGACATCCGTCCCGGACTCGGCGGCAGCGGCGTGGATCACCTCAAGCGCTTCGTACGTGATGGCGGCCTGCTGATCACCTCGGAAGACACCGCCAAATTCGCCATCGACAGCGGCCTCGCACCGGGCGTCAGCATCGCTGACAAGGGCAAGCTCGTCATCAACGGCAGTCTGGTCCGCGCGCAAACCACCGAAAGCGAAAGTCCGGTCACCTGGGGCTACGGCGCAGCGTTCACGGTCTACTCGGAAAAGGGCATGGCCTTCAAGGTCAGCAACCAGATTCTCGGCGACGGACGCATTCCGACCGCCGACGACAGCAATCGCCCAACCGGTCGCGGCGGTCCCGACGATATCGATCTTCCGCAAGGCGCGGGCTATGTCGATCCACCCGAACTGCCCTCGGTCAAGCCCTGGCAAGCCGTGCCGCTGAACGCGGAACAAGCGCGCAACAACATTTTCCTGATTCCCGAAGGCCAGCGCCCACGCGCCTTGCTGCGTTTCGCCGACAGTGGTGATTTGCTGGTTTCCGGCCTGCTCGACAATGCTGGCGGATTGGCCAGGAAGGCCGCCGTGGTCGATGCGCGCCTGGGCAAAGGCCATGTGTTGCTGTTTGCGATCAACCCGATGTGGCGCGCGGCGACGATTGGCAGTTATCCGATGGTGACCAATGCGATTTTGAATTTTGATTCACTTTGATCGGCATTCGGGAATGATCGCCCTTCAATCTGATTCTGAGCATCCAGGGCACGCGCCTTCGTCGCGCGGCATCCCTGCCGATTTTCACTCGCCTCCGGGCGAGCGAGTCACTTCCTCTTGAGTGGCTAAGAGAAAGTCACCACTGCGCTGCAGGAGCAGCGCGAACGGCGAAGCCGGCCCGCAGGGCGTAGGGCGGGAGCCCGGAGTAAAGAGAAGGCCACCCCGATACAGCGGTCTCCGGGGGTTCGCCGACAGTCCATCCATGGACTGGCGTCGAACTGGGCGCAATCCATTGCGCCCACCCTGCGGGCTATCTCGGCAACTGCTCCTGAGTTGCTCTCGACGGCTGTTCCCGACGCCGTTCTACCGCCTCCATCCATGGAGGCGTACCTCCTGCATCCATGCAGTCGCCTACGTCACGCTGCCGCTGCATAGGGGGCCCGGTTACTGCGCATTCGGCAACTGCTCCTGCGTTGCTCTCGACGGCTGTTCCCGACGCCGTTCTACCGCCTCCATCCATGGAGGCGTACCTCCTGCATCCATGCAGTCGCCTGCGCAGCCAAGACGAAGCGGATTCCCGCGAGCTCGCGCATTGGCTTTGGCCGTTGATCTGCTCTTTGCTTTGGCGCGCACGACGCGCGCTCAACGGGGCCCCCTAGATCGCGGCGAGGCTGCGGAGGACCAGCCCGAAGGGTGGCCCACACGATGTGGGCCAGTTCGACGCCAGTCCAGGGATGGACTGTCGGCGAACCCCGGAGCGGCCTCGCGCACCCGAAGCACAGGGACTGTGCGTAGGGCGCGAGTGTGGGGTGGCATTTCTCTTGGTTACTTCTCTTTGGCCACTCAAAGAGAAGTAACTCGCTCGCCGGGAGGCGAGTGATACTCCGGCGTGGATGCCGCGCCGCGAAGCGGCGTGCTTTTGAAGAACAGAGTCACTGGGCCCCTGCCTTCGCAGGGGCGACGGAGGGTTGGGAGGAGAGTGAAAAAGGGCAAGGATACCGCGTCGCGAAGCGGCGTAATAATCAAACCAAGCAACGTCACTGGGCCCCTGCCTGCGCCTGTCTCTTGATCACATCTTTGGCATCATTTCTTGGGCAAGGTGATAGCCCGCAATGCGTTGTTGTAGGCGCGCCCAACCCCGCCACAGGGCATCCCAACCCGGACGTCCTGTTCGCTTCGTGTCAGCAAACCCACCCAGTCTGGCCAGAGCCAAACAGGCCCATCGAAGTCCCGGCGGTGATTTCGGCAGGT
>NZ_DASSYD010000170.1:0-6624 GCF_035703485.1 Dokdonella sp.
CGGCCAGAAATTTCTCGCGCCGGGTTTGCTTCTTCTTGGAAGCGTATTCGGCGTCACCAAAACTCATCTGTTTCATAGTGGGATAGCGTTATTGACTAAGTGCCATTTTACCACGAGTCTAGGGACTTGTTCAGACCCTCCTTAGCGCATACAGCGCCCTCAGTATTCGCAGTCGCATTGCTGGTTTGAGCACCCTGCCCATCGCGGCAAGCTCGGTGTCGACGCTTTGGACAATGGTGTCAACCAGGGCGAAATCCATGGTTCGTGTGGCAGCTTTCACGGGATCCTCCCCGGGGCCGGCCAGCAGCCAGACCGGATCGATCCCGTAAATTTCATACAGTGCGCGAAACAGCGCCACGGGCATTTCACGTTCTCCGCGCTCGTAGTTGGCGTAAGCCCTCAACGACAACCCCAGCGTATTCGCAAACGCTGCTTGGCTCAGCCCGGTCGTGCCACGCACCTTCGTGAGCCGCTGACCGAGATCAATGTTTTGATCGGGGCTTGCGATACTACTCATTTATGCCTACAGTGAGCCTCATTGTTGCCTCATAGGGTATCGCCTTGAATCACGAAAGGGAACGCCACGAGCGGATAAAAATGGGTATCCGGATTCAACTGTGGGTCAACCAACATTCTCGGAGCGGCTGAAATTGATGCTTCAGGTTGGTTTGGGCTCATGCGCATGCAGCGCATTGAATGACAAGTTGTAGGTTTGGCACAAAAGCCCGAGCTCGTCATGAGCCGTCGTGACGCAGATCATCGAATCGGATTCAGAGAGTTGGACTAAGAAATTGGTTGCGCTTCATGGAACGGCCGCTGTGCTTGCCCCGCTTCGGCGTCGTAGCTGGATCAATGCCATAAAAGTAAGCATGCCCAACAGCAATATCAGCACGCCAGGGGAAAGCATGGACAAGGTCACCGGCGTGATGTCTCCCCGACGCAAGATCACCGTCGCTGAATTGTTCGATTCATTGAGATCAATCCAAGATTGAACTATTCCGAACGTGAAAGGCAATGCCTCTGGCGCCGCCTCTGTTAGCGAAAAGTTGAGTTCGCAACGCCGAGTTTCCCCGACGGCAAGTGGCGGTCCCGCAAGCGTTGGCGTCCAGACGAACTGGTAGAAGAAATACTTGCCGTCGCTGACTAGTAATCCGATGCCGGGACAGTTGCTGCTTCCCCCAGGACCCAGATCGAATTCATCGATAAACTGAGAGCTGATCATCGGCAGCACAGAAACAGGCTCCGGGCCCAAGTTAGTCGCTGTGATCACAAATGAAATGAGCTCCCCCGGGTCAAGGTTGTCGGTCGGCGTGGCTGTCATAGAAATCGCAACGTCGGACGGAATGGTGCCCTGCGAAAATGAGGACGGCGAGGCCACCGCAAAGACAGACGCCAATAGATAAATGTGGATCCCTAATCGCTTCATCGGACTATTCGAAACCGTTTGCGAAAATTCGGTCCAAACTGGCTCGATATTGCGCCGTCGTCGACGCATATTGGGCGATCACGCGGGCGTTTTCACGTTGATCAACACGCCCAGTGCGGAATGTCCATGGAATAGTCAGCGAAACCGAAGCGTTCGAATAGTTGAGCACCTGATTACACGGCGATATGCAGTTGGAATCCTTGTAGGCAACTAAGGTGCGTGCACCGTCCTTGTTGAGATTATTCGCCCAGTGGGCATAAGCCCATGGTTGCAATGGGGTGGAATTATTGCTGTTGGCAGGATCGTGGTTTGCACCGAAAATATGGCCAAATTCATGCTCAAAGGGATAGCCAGAGAAAGAACACGTCCGTTTGGTTACGCCGACTGCATACGGTGCGAACCCAGGACCCGGGGGAGGGAGAGTGCCATAGGACCCAGGCACATACGCACGCCCGCAGACGCTTGAATCTGCACTGGTCTCACGAATGTACATGACAATGTCAGCTGCCCATTGATTGCGTATTCCTACGGGCTCTGGGTCGTTCTGGAGATAGACGACGTCAGCGGTAAAGTATCCCGTGTCTGGACGAAGCACCTCCTGCGAATGCACCAAATTCAACGTTGCAATGGTCGGCTGGCCTGGCGTCGTGCTCCGGTCCATTGCCAACTGCGTCGTATCCAAGGTGTCTTGCATGTACTGTTGGACATTGATACTGCTCGCCTGCAGTGTTTGACGAACCGTTGAGGTGTACAAAATGAGGACATCGATATCTTGGTCAAGCGTGGCAGGCCCATTGATGGATTCTGGCATCGACGTCCCCGCAGTATCAGGGCCGGCCGGAATTTCCGTGGCCGTGGCGACGTCATTTTCTGCACCCGCTGGCGGGTCCCCGTAGACAAATCGAGTCAGCTTTGTGCCGGTCGTAGTCGTCTCAACGTTGTAGGTGCCGTCCAAGCAAGAGATCGTCGCGCGAAACGCTCCCGGAATCGCACTCAATAGCGCACTACACCCCTCGCTGCCGCCGCTCCACAGGAAAGCATTTGCGCCGCGAGACTTGGAGCGAATTCTATTCAGTGTCTCGGGGGTTTGGTTCGGAATATTGAGCACGACCGTGTCAGGCAAGCTTTGAAGATAGGTGAGATTTATGGTGACCGGCCATTCTTCCGTCGCACCCGGGTCGGCCGATAGGCCGGGGTTCGTTGGGAAACCAATGGATGCGAATAGATCGTGCTGCGGATCCGAGGAAATGACGCCAAACGACGCGACCACTACACCCGCTTTCGCAGATGCAAACCCGAGCAACAAGGCAATCGATACTGCTTGTAGAAGACGCAGGATCATAGGATTTCCCCTAGCCGTATAGTCTGCCCGAGGCTACGCGCAATGCTCAATCGTTACAAGTGTACGGAAGTCGTCACAAAAGCGACAATTTTAGCCGCGCCTCAGCGCGTTATTCGAAGTGGCCGGATTCGAGTAGTTTTGTCAGCGTGGGGATGTACGGGCCATATTCGATGACGTGATGACTCACAGGACCACGCTTCGCCTTGGTTCGAACCTCATGACCGGTCGCATAGCCGATACAAAGCGAATCGTCATCGTCGGCCTCAGGCCCTCTTTTGCTGACCAGGGTTGATCCATCCTTGCGGGCCTTCTCGTCATAGAGCATGCGCGCTCGAATGACCTCGAAGCTGTAACCACGGCCCATACGGTTCATACCTTTTGCCAAGTTGTTGACGGACTCAGTATAGGCATTCGTGATCGGGTTATCGAAGTATGCGAATACCTCGCCGTGCCAGTTCGTCATTGCCGTGGTGAGCTCCTTGAAGTCGGGACGTAGCTCCGGGTCGAGCCTGTCCAACCAAGCCTGAAACGCCGTTTCTGCGGATGTGCGGGTCTGATTCTCCCAGATTGCAAAGAACGCCTCTTTAAGTGAGTGGGCCTCGCCGAGCAAGGGAAACTGCTGAAACCAATTCGAGATCCGAGAGATGGCTTCGGGCGAAAGATCACGTTTTCGTTTGAGCAGCAGAAACCGCTCATCCTTGAGCTTGAGTCGCTGTCGCTGCGTCAGTGTTTTTCGGAATCGTTTGCGCATCTTCTCAAGCACCTCATTGGCCATACGTTGAATGTGGAATCGATCTACCACGATTCGCGCTTCCGGCAATGCCTCCTTCATGACTTGTCGATACACGTGGTACATGTCCATCGCAACCCACTCCACACTATCCCTGTCGGGAAGCACTTTGAAATACGCCAGCAAATCGGCCTTGCTTCTGGTTGCCCGCATGTCAAAAACGGTTCGCCGCTCAACGTTGGTGATCATCGCCCGGAACGCTCCAACGATCTTTAGCTCATCAATGCCCATGAATCGTGGCGTGACGAAACGGAACTTGCTCCCGAGCTCATCCGCATAGTCATCGAAAATGTGACGAATGGTTTTCTCGTCCATGTTCACTTGACGGGCAATCGACGCAAATGTTTCACGAAAGCAGTGCGTCCGGATGTAGTGAATCAGCCGCGTCGTGGCCAAGCGCTTGGTGTCCAGGTCCGGAATCGGATCGAACATCGTTTTGTGGCAGTCTTGGCATCGGTAGCGACGTCGTTGAACCGCAATCTGTACGGTCTTGCCATGGGTCGGCGTGTCACGAAAATACTGCTTTTGGGTTCCATGCCCATGAAGTCTGCCCGTCTGACATTCCGGGCACGCCGAAGGGACCATGCGCCCTTCCGCGTGGACGATGTAGGAGCCGTCGACCACCTCGATGGAAAGCGGCTTCAAACTGCTGAGCTGGAGGAAATCAGTCATGCGGCTACCCACAGTAAAATCCAGAATTGGAAGCAGACTATACTGCGACAAGCCCACACTGCAATCCGTTATTCAACTGTAGAGCACCGGAACTCGATCAAGGGCAAACCCACAGTACATTCCGGATACCCTTGAAAATTTGATCAATGCTCGTCTTTTTGCTCGGCAAAGGCGCCCGCAGCCGAGCCGAAATTCCCTTTCGCTTCTGCCGCCAGATACATGGCCACGGCATAGGCGGCGACATTCTGGCGCAGTTGCTCGAGATCGATCTTGTCGAGGGTGTCGTTGGCGGTGTGATGCCAGTCGAAATAGCGCGTCGTGTCCTGACGCAGGGACAAGCCGGCCATGCCGACCGCATGCACGGCGGAGAGATCGGAGCCGCCGCTGCCCGGGGCCTCGGCGTCATATTCAATCCCGAGCGGTGCCAGAGCCGCAGCGATCTGGCCGATGGCCGCGCGCGCTTCGGGCTTGACCGTCGCCGTGACCTTGACGATACGATCGGCCCCAGCATCGGATTCTGCGCCGAGAATGGCCTTGCCAATCTGCAGGTGATGTTGCGCGGCGTAGGCTCTGCCGCCGTAGAGCCCGGATTCCTCGTTGGCGAATGCGACCACGCGAATGCTGCGCGCGGGGCGATTGGGCAACTGGCCGATCAGATGTGCCGCCGCAGTGGTGATGCCGATACCGGCTGCATCATCGAGCGCCCCGGTGCCAAGATCCCAGGAATCGAGATGGCCGCCGGTGAGAAAGTATTCGTTTGGACGTTCGCTGCCGGTGATCTCGGCGATCACGTTGGCGCCGGTGTAGGTGCCATCGAGGCCGCAATCCAGCGCCAGATGCAGCTTGACCGGCTTGCCGCGCTTGAGCACGGCATCAAGCAGGTCGGCATCGGGGTTCGACAGCGCCGCCGCAGGAATCGCCTTGGCAGGATCGGAGAAGCGGGTCATGCCGGTATGCGCCAGGCGATTGTTGTCCGAACCCACCGAGCGCAACAGGAACGCCGCTGCACCCTTGGCTGCGGCCAGTTCGGGGCCGAGCACACGAACCGCGGAACCGGTGCCGTAATCGCGGCCATCGACCAGGGCGTGCATCCGCGGAATGCCGACATAGACAATCTTGCCCTTGACCAGATAGTCCGCTGCATCCTTCAGCGCCTGCAGCGAATCAAATGCGATCACCTCGGCCTCGAGTCCGCCTGCTGGCGTACCCGCCGAGTATCCCAGAGCGGTCACGACAAGCGGTTGTGCGTACGGTTCGGTAATCGCGGCAGTTTCGCTGCGACGTACCCATTTCGGGTAGCTGACCGGTTCGGTCCAGACCTTGTCGAAACCCAGAGCCTTGAATTTCGCGACCATCCAGTCACGCGCCTTCTGATCATTCTCGCCGCCGGCAAGTCGCGGCCCGATTTCGGTGGTCAGGCCTTCGACAAGGTCATAGGCGACCTCATCCTTGAGTGCGCGTTCGCGCAGTCCGTTTGCTACCGCAATTGCGGCTTGCGGAATCGATGTCGCGGCCGTCGTGTTCTCGGCCTGGGCCGAAGGTTGAACAAGCAGCAGGACGAGAGCAAACAGGGCAATACGAGGCATGGGCCTATTCCATCGGAGTCGAGCCAGCCATCTTGCCAGAAGCAGCAGTGAACCGACTGTGGCGAAGGTCACCCGCGCTGAACAAGCCCGGTTGAGCGGATCCGTGGCGGGGAATGTATTCCGCGTGCAGGAAGCTATTCGTCCTTCTTCAGCAGATCGCGGATTTCCGTGAGCAGGGCAACATCGGCAGGTGGCGCGGCAGGCGCTGCTTCTTCCTCTTTCCGACTCATGCGATTGATCGCCTTGACCACCATGAAAATCGCGAAGGCGATGATGGTGAACTGAATCATCGTATTGATGAAGGCACCGTACTGGATCGCGACCTCACCTTTGCCGTCGGCACCGGCCGCGGTCAGAACGTATTTGTACATCGAGAAATCAATACCGCCAATCAGGTTGCCGATCGGCGGCATGATCACGTCGTTGACCAGGGATGTGACGATTTTTCCGAATGCGGCGCCGATGACAACACCTACCGCCAGATCGACGACACTGCCACGCATGGCAAAGGCTTTGAACTCGGACATCATGCTCATGTTGAACTCCTTCAGGGAAGTTGGGAGGAAGCGACCGCGAGCGCCGCTTCGCCACTTTATCCAGATACATCAACAGGTGCAGCCTTGTTGCGAATTTTTACCAACAACGAAGCAGCAACGGTTCAAGGCATCGCTGATCAAGTGGCGCAATCGTCACGACGCCTGTCTGCGTGCAGATCGCGGCGCGCTGGCGCAGATGCACTGGCCGTGTCGGCAACTGCTCCTGCGTTGCTCTACCTCCTGCATCCATGCAGTCGCTTCAAGCCAGCGCA
>NZ_DASSYD010000022.1:0-56941 GCF_035703485.1 Dokdonella sp.
CGATTGTTTTTGTTGAAACAGGTGGCATCCAGAAGGTCCGCCAGCCGCACCGCGCGGCTCGTCAAGGCAACCAGCCTTCACTTCGCCACGCAGCACGACCGGCGAACCTTCTGAATGCCATGACGGTTGCGCCACTTGATCAGCGTTGCCCTGGATTGCGGCAAGTGTGTCAGCCCGTTAACGTGAGCCGATGAGCGCAACACCCACAGTGGACGCAGGATGAATCTCGCCGAAAGTTCGGGCGTCAGCGTAGGCCGTTTTCGCGCCGCATTGCGGGAATCACCACCTCTACTTTGGGCATTTCTTTACTTTTTCTGCCTGCTCAGCGGCTACTACGTGCTGCGGCCCGTTCGCGAAGCCATGGGGGCATCTGCCGATGTGCAGGCGGTGTTTCCGGCCTGGATGATCGAACTGTTCACGCGGAATGGCCTGTCGATGGGTGCGTTCACCCTGCAGGTCCTGTTCACCTGCACATTTCTGATCATGCTCCTGCTCCAGCCTGCCTATGGCGCACTGGTCAGTCGCTATCCACGCCGCGTATTCCTGCCCGCCGTTTACGGGTTCTTCATCGTCACCCTGCTGCTTTTCTACCTCGCTTTCGACAGCGGCATGCCCGGACGTGGCATGGCCTTCTTTTTATGGATTGCGGTGTTCAATCTGTTTGCCGTCGCCGTGTTCTGGAGCTTCATGGCCGACGTGTTCGACAACGTCGAAGCACGCGCCTACTACGGCTACATTGGCGCGGCCGGAACCCTGGGTGCGTTCCTCGGTCCCCTGCTGACACGCATGCTGGTGGAGCGAATCGGCATCGCCAACCTGATGCTGGTCGCCGCCTCGTTTCTGCTCGTGTGCCTGGGTTGTCAGATGCGCCTGCGGCACTGGGCGGTAGCCCGCGAGCAGGCGCGTGGCAAACGCAACGGCGAGACACCGATGGGTGGTGGAGTGCTTGCCGGATTGACCCTGATCATGCGCGAACCGCTGTTGCGCTGGATGGCTGCGACTGTCGTTCTCGGTGTCGGCGTCGGCACGCTGCTATACAACGAGCAGGCAGCGATCGTGCGCAAGTTCTATCCGGATGCGCAGGCCGCGACCGCCTACTACGCCAACATCGATCTGGCGATCAATGCGCTGACCTTGTTCGTGCAGATGTTTGTGACGCGATGGCTATTGTCGCGATTCGGAATCAGGCCCGCCCTGCTGCTGCCACCGCTGGCGATTTTCCTGGGATATGCCGTCCTCGCCGCACTTCCGCTGCCGGTTCTCGTCGCCATCGTGCAGATTGTCACGCGCAGCAGCGAGTTCAGCCTCAACAAGCCGGCACGGGAGACGATCTACACCCAGGTTGAACGGGAGTGGCGGTACAAGGCAGGTGCGGCAATCGACACGGTGGTCTATCGCGGCGGCGATCTGACGTTCGTGTGGGCGCACAAGTTTGTGTCGGCATTTGGCAGTGCCGCCGTGTTCGGTGCCGGCATGGTGATCGCCTGCGGCTTCGGCTTCAGTGCCCTCAACTTATGGCGCGAACAACGCAAGCTGCCGGCCGCACGCACAATCGCAGAGCCTTGAGCACGCCGGTCATTTCGGCGCGTTCGCGGGGGGTGTCTCGATATAATGCGTCGATGCCAACGCTGTCAGCCGCTTACATCTACCCGATCAAGTCCTGCGCACCACTGGCGTCGGATCAGGCATTTGTCGAAGCACGCGGTCTGCGCGGTGACCGTCGCTGGATGATTGTCGACGCCGACGGCCAGTTCATCACTGCGCGCAAGCATCCGCGGCTGGTCTTGATCCATGCGGTTCCACGCGACGACGGGCTGGCACTCGATGCGCCCGGCATGCCGGCACTGCGCCTGACGCCGCCAGTGCATTCGGCGCAAACATCGGTCGCGATCTGGAAGGATCAGGTCAGTGCACGGGCGGCGGAAGCGCAGGCGGATACCTGGATCAGCAACTATCTCGGCATACCGGCGCGCTTCGTCTACATGGCCGATGAATGCGTACGCCCGGTCGATCCTGACTATGCGCAAGCGGGCGACCAGGTCAGTTTTGCCGATGGTTTTCCGATACTGCTGATTTCGCAAGCGGCGCTGGATGAGCTCAATGGCCGCCTTGATGCGCCGGTGCCGATGCTGCGCTTTCGGCCAAGTCTGGTCGTCAGCAACACGTCCGCTCATGCCGAAGATACCTGGCGTTCAATCCGGATCGGCGCGGTTCGTTTCGATGTGGTCAAGCCCTGCGCGCGCTGCGTGCTGACATTGGTGGACCCCGAGACCGGAATCCCTGATTCCGCCGGTGAGCCGTTGCGCACACTGATTTCCTATCGACGCACGGACAAGGGCGTCATGTTTGGCCAGAACCTGATTCCGCGCGGTACCGGCATGCTCCGAATCGGCGACGAGGTTTCGATCATCGACTGAGGGAGAGAGCTGCTGTTGGAGCATGTGCTCTATTTCTGCCGTTTAGGGTCATGGACCGTTCTCGCGAGTGTTGCAAGCAATGACCTACGATTACGTGATTGTCGGCGCCGGGTCTGCCGGCTGCGTGCTGGCCAACCGGCTTAGCGCGAATCCGGCAACTCGTGTGCTGCTGCTCGAAGCCGGCGGTCGCGACTGGCATCCGTTCATCCACATGCCAGCCGGTATCGGCAAGCTCGCTGAAAGTCCGCGCCACAACTGGAACTACACCACCGAACCGGAGCCGAATCTCGACGGACGTCGACTGTGGTGGCCACGCGGCAAGGTGCTTGGCGGTTCCAGCTCGATCAATGCGATGTGCTACATCCGTGGCGTCGCCGCCGACTACGACGACTGGGCGCGCAAGACCGACGATCCACGCTGGGCCTGGGACAACGTGCTGGGCTATTTCAAGCGATCGGAAAACAACACACGCGGTGCCGATGCCCTGCACGGCGACCAGGGCCCCTTGAGCGTATCGGATCTGAAGCATCGCAATCCGCTCTCACAAGTCTTCCTCGATGCATCGGTAGCGGCCGGCTACACGCTGAAC
Source organism: Dokdonella sp. (assembly GCF_035703485.1). Classification (GTDB taxonomy): domain Bacteria; phylum Pseudomonadota; class Gammaproteobacteria; order Xanthomonadales; family Rhodanobacteraceae; genus Dokdonella. Next base: position 3,007 of record NZ_DASSYD010000022.1, read on the forward strand.
GATGATTTCAACGGATCCGGACAGGAAGGTTTCGGCTTTTATCAGGTCACCCAGAAAGACGGCGCGCGCTGCTCGACCGCAGCCTCGTTCCTGCGTCAGGCGCGGGATCGATCGAATCTCACCATCCGCACTCGTGCCGAGGTCCAGCACCTGCTGTTTTCCGGGTCGCGAGTGATCGGCGTCGACTATCGTCACCACGGCCAACTCAAGCGCGCCGAAGCGGGTGAAGTCATCCTTTCGGGTGGCGCGCTCAACTCGCCACAACTCCTGATGGTGTCCGGGATCGGTCCGGCTGATCACCTGCGCGAACACGATATCGGCGTGCGCCAGGATCTGGCCGGCGTCGGCGCCAACTTGCAGGATCATCTGGATATCTGCACGCTGACCCATTGCACCGAGGCGATCACCTACGACAAGGTCAACGATATCGCGGTCGGTCTTGAATTCCTGTTCAAGCGCAGCGGCATCGGCACCTCGAACATCGCCGAATCCGGCGGCTTCCTGCGCTCGACGCATGCCGAAGACGAGCGCTGCGATCTGCAGTTTCATTTCGTCCCGGCGCTGCTCGACGATCACGGCCGCCACCGCCTCGAAGGCAACGGTTACACCTTGCACGCCTGCGTGCTGCATCCGAAATCACGCGGCTCGCTGCGGCTCAAGTCGAATGACGCCCGGCAACCGGTGGCGATCCATGCGAACTATCTCAGCGATACCGAGGGCCATGATCTGAAGATGATGATCGAGGCTGCGCGTGTGTCGCACAGGATTCTCGGCCAGGCTCCCTTCGACCAATATCGTGGTGCGGAAATATTCCCCGGCACCGACATCAATGATGATGCGGCCGTCGAAGCTTTCATCCGACGCAAGGCGGAAACCGTCTACCACCCGGTCGGCACCTGCCGCATGGGCGGCGATGACGACGCGGTTGTCGACAGCGAACTCAAGGTACACGGAATTGCCGGGCTGCGCGTCGTCGATGCTTCGGTGATGCCGGATCTGCCCAGCGGCAACACCAATGCGCCGACTATCATGATCGCCGAGCGCGCAGCGGACCTGATTCTCGGCAAGGTGTGACCGACGGCGGATTCGAAGCTTTCTGAGTTCCACCCGGATCGCGTACACTTTGTGCGCGCTGGCGTTGCGGTCAGCAAGGGAATCACATGGAAGAACAACTTGTCGCGGTGCCGGCCGTATTGCCGCCGCCGGAGCCCCCTGTCCCGGACGGGTCGCGACCCGCGAGTGCGCCGCCAGTCTTCGAGCATCGTTTCATTTTTGATGGCCGCGCCGGCGAATATTTCCGCATCTGGATCGTCAACCTTGCCCTGACCATCCTCAGCCTCGGCATCTTCTCGGCCTGGGCCAAGGTGCGCACCCAACGGTATTTCTACGCCAGCACCCGGCTCGCCGGCATGCCGTTCGAATACACCGCCAAGCCGCTGCCGATCCTGAAAGGCCGGATCATCGCAGTCACCCTGTTTTCCGCCTACATCCTGGCCGGTCAGTACAGCATTGGCCTGCAACTGGGTCTGGCCCTGTTCATCGCTGTGTTGACCCCCTGGTTGATCGTCCGTGGCGCCGCCTTTCGTGCGCGCTACTCGTCGTGGCGTGGCCTCAATTTTCGCTTTATTCCGGATTACGGCGAAGCCTATATCCGCTTTCTGATTCTCGGTATCCCGCTGATTCTCACACTCGGCTTGCTCTATCCCTGGGTCAAAGGCAAACAAAAGGCCTTCATCGTCGAAAACCACCGCTTTGGTGGAAACTGGTTCAAGTTTCTGCTCAATCCGGGCCAGTTCTATCCGCCCTACCTGATTGCCTGGGGTGCCATTACGGCGTGGATGTTCGTGTTCAGCATGCTCATGTTTGGCGTAATCATGGCCAGTGCTTCGGTGCGCAGTGGTGAGGCGCCTGCCGACTGGCTCGTCATTGGCATGACGGCATTCATGTATCTCGGCTATTTCATCGTCCTCGCCTTTCTCGCCGCCGCCATTGCCAACCTGATCTACCGGCATATCGAAATTGATGGCCGCCGCTTCCACTCGACACTGAAGGGCCAGAAGCTGCTCTGGATCTACGCCAGCAACACCATCGCCATCCTGCTCAGTGTCGGCTTGCTGATCCCCTGGGCGATGGTGCGCCTGGCCCAGTACCGCGCCGATTGCCTGAGCCTGCTGGCCAGCGATGACTTCAACAACATGGTCGCCGAGCGCTCGTTCGGCGTTGATGCAACCGCTGCGGAGGTGGATGGTCTGTTCGACATCGACATCGGCTGGTGAATGCGTTCAAGGCTAGCTATTTCGACGGCCTGACCAGCCGCCAGCATGATGTCGAAGTGCAGCGCGTCGATGCATCGACTGTTCGCGTCATCGGCGACAATATTGATCGCAGTGACCCAATCTCGTCGCTGCGCATCTCATCGCGTCTCGCCCGGACCACGCGCACGATCGCATTCAGCGATGGCGCACGCATCTTCGCCAGCGATCACGAATTGCTCGACCGCTGGTTTCCGGCCGAGGATCGATTGCAGCGCATCGTCGATCGCCTCGAGCGTCACGCCCATGCGGTCGCTGCGTCGATCGTGGTCTGTCTGGCCATGGCCATTTTCACCTTTGCCTGGGGCGTGCCGTGGCTCGCTGACCGCATTGCCGCGCAGGTTCCGCCAAGTGTCGAAACGCGCCTCGGCGACGAAGTACTTGGTCAACTGGATCGCTTTTTCGGATTTTCCCCCAGCACGCTGGATCCCTCGCGCAAAACCGGGCTATCGGCACGCTTCGCCAGACTCTCATCCGAATTGCCTGGCAACGAAAACTATCGACTGGCCTTTCGCAACGCGCCCGGCATCGGGCCGAACGCACTGGCCATTCCCGGCGGCACGATCGTCATCACCGACCAACTGGTCACCTTGTTCGACGATGACCGCGAGTTCGATGCCGTAGTCGCCCATGAACTCGGCCACCAACAACATCGCCATGCGCTGCGGCAGACCCTGCGCAGCTCATTCGTATTGGTTATCGCAGCATTGTTCACCGGCGACGTCAGCTCGGCCAGCGCGATCGTCATCGGTATCCCGACCTTCCTGCTGCAAAGCCATTATTCGCGCGGCTTCGAAGAAGAGGCCGATCAATTCGCTTTCAGCACCCTCGCCGCACACAACACTTCGCCTGCCTGGTTTGCCGCCGCCATGCGCAATCTTGATGAGCATCACGGCGCTGCAAAATCAGGTGACCGCGATATTGCCTACCTGTCCAGCCACCCGAGCACGCCCTCGCGCATCGCCGCCGCCGAAGCATCCGGCGAACAATTCATCGCCAGCCATCCCGAGCTGATCCGGGAAACACCCGGCTACGACGCCTGCGAAGAAGAAGGCATCTGCGCCGAAGACGACCTTGAAGACTGCGACAACGACGATTGCCTCTATCCCGCCGAATCCTTCGAATGGCAAAGCAGCGAAGTCCCCGGCACAGTCGATGACAAGGCCGTGATCGATAGCATTCAGAAGGAATAGCCGCTGCGACCTGGTCGCGAACCCGGAGATTGCGTCTGCGACGCATCCATGATCACGAATTTGCAGCAAATGGTGCCGGCACCCGGATTCGAACTGGGGACCTACCGCTTACAAGGCGGTTGCTCTACCAACTGAGCTATGCCGGCGTTGGGGCGCGCATTCTAGTTCAGTCGGCATGAAATACCAATGCAAGGAACTTTCCGGGTGCCGCACTGCCGCGGCACGTATCGGGTCTGGTCGTCCGAGCGGGGCTCAGAAACAATCAACCGTGCGCTGTTCAAGACCATTGGCGTTGGCAACGTGGGAGCGCCAGTCGAACGTGCTCGCGGAATCGCTGGCGTAGTCGATCCAGTAGACCGGCAGTTCCTCGGTACGCTGGATCAGTTGCGGCTCAAAACCCATCGCGGCGATGTCGGCGAGGCGTCGCTCCGCATTGGATTTCTCCCGGAACAACCCCAGTGAAATCGTGTTGAGCTGCTCGCCAGCGGTGACTACGTAGTAATCGCGAACACCTTGCGCCGACAGACGCCGGGCAACGCCAAGCGCTTCCTCGCGTGAGTTCAGGGCGGCCAGAAATACCCAGTAACCGCGTGATTGCGTGGCGCGTTCATCGCGATACTGGATGCGCCGAACCAGCGGCGTTAGAGAATTGAGTGTTGCGCGCATGTCCGACTGGGTCTGGAATGGGCCGATCGAGTGACAAACATCGCCAGTGTTGGATCGCGTGCCACTTTCATTGCTCTGCGCCGACTTGCTTGCGGCGGTGTGCAATCCATCACGTTCGGACAGCAGGACCAGCTCGGCCACACCCGGATCGCTGGCCGGACGCACATCCTCGACAGCCTGGGGTGCGAAAGCAATCCAGCAGGCGCCGCCGATATTCAGGGCCAGCAGCAGCAGGAACAGAACTCTGGGGAACATCCGGGCTCGGTGTGGATAGCGGGAAAGGGCTCGCGGGGCGCTAATTCTAGCCCAAGCCCGCAAGCGCGACGTCGTTCACGGTGAACTATCGCCCGCCACTCTCCGACCAGAGGGCCAAGCCGCGCACGACCAGATCCCGGCCACGCTCGATATTCGGCAGCAAATGCATCCACTCTTCGAGGCCGCCACCATCCCCGACCACGGCGACGGGCGCGCCAAGCCTGGCAACCACCGTGGCGTGGAATCGTTCAATCAAGGCGACCGCGGAAAGCACACTGCCAGACCAGACCGCATCAGCGGTACAGGTGGCGATCTCGACCAGCTCTCCGTGCTCCTCACCGACTCGCGCCGTGCCGCTGCCGACGGCGCTGCGCATCAAGGCCGGCGACGGTGCGATCAGGCCACCGAGATGACGGCCTTCAGCGTCGATGGCATCGAGTGTGAGTGCGGTCCCGCAACTGACCAGGATCTGCGCGCGCTGCGCTGATGCGTGCAGGGCAGCAAGGCCGAGAAACCGATCGACACCGAGCCGCGCCGGTTCGGCGTAGGCGTTGCGGATGCCGATCGCCGCGGCCGGACTGCGAACGAATTCGGCCTCGCAGTCAAAGTGGACCTTGATCAGTTCGCTCAACTGCTGCTCGAGTTCGGCATTGACCACGCTTGCGACAAGGATCGCTTCGGGCTGGCCCAGGGCCGCCCAGTTGCTGCTCAACGCGGCTTCAAGCGATGTATCGGCGTGGGCGAATACGCCACCCATGCTGTGCTTGGCATCTTTCCAGATCGCCCATTTCAGTCGCGTATTGCCAAAATCGACAAGCAATTTCATGCCGACGCTCCATCGGTCGCGCGCACACTGACTTCACCACTATCCACCAGAAACTCCCCGTCCGCTGCGCATGCGCGCAAATTTCCAACCTGGTCTACCCCTGCTGCCACGGCCGCGCGCCGCTCTCGTCCGTCGAAGATGCTGATCGGGCGCCCGTGCAACACATCGTAGCGGGAATATTCGCTGGCAAACGAAGGAAAGCCGTGGCTGGCGAATTCATCGAGCACGTCAAGCACACGACACAACACGTTTGCGGCGATCTGATTGCGGGGCGGAAGCGGTCCGTCAGACAGTGATGTCAAATCGGTCCAGGGCTGATTGATATGGTCGTCGGAATGCGCATCCAGCCGGACGTTGAGGCCAATGCCGATCACCGCGTGACAAGGCCCGAGGGCATCGCCACCAAGTTCGATCAGGATGCCTGCGAGTTTGCTCCCGTCGATCTGGATATCGTTGGGCCACTTCAGGCCGGGCCCGGCAAAGCCAAGGTCGGCAAGTGCACGCACGACGCCCACACCGACAGCCAGACTCAACCCCGCCAACGACGCCATGCTCGAATTGAAGCGATGCAGAATGGAGAATGCGAGTCCGCCGCCCAGTGGCGTATGCCAGCCGCGACCGCGACGGCCGCGACCCGCACTCTGCATTTCGGCGAAGCAGGCTGCCGTTTGAGTATCGCCCGCCTGGGCGCGGCGCAGCAGTGCGCTATTGGTCGAATCAATCTGCCAGTGCACTTCAAGCGGACAGATTTTCCGTGCCGAATGCATGTTCGCGCTGAGCCGAATCGCATCGGCATCGAGCAAATCGAGCGGAGCACTCAGCCGGTAGCCTTGCCGCCCTTGAGCGACGATCGGCGCACCGAATGCACGCAGGTTTTCCACCTGCTTCCAGATTGCGGCACGGGTTACGCCGAATTGTCGAGCCAGATCATTGCCTGATATGGCCGGTCCTGCGGCCAGCGCCATCAGCAATTCACGCGCAGCGATGCTCACGTCCTTTCACCCATTCGGATACGTGGCTCCTGATGATGCCAGAGACGCTTGAGATTGCTGCGATGGGTAAACACGATGAGGGCGGCGACGGCCAAGGAGAAAGCCAGCAGAGGCCACGAAAACGGAACACCAAACCAGCCCGCACCGAGCACGCACATCGGAAAGCTGATGGCGGCCAGCACGGTTGCCAGGCCGACGTAGCGGGTGATCGAAACGACGAGCAACCAGACTGCGAACATCAACAACGCCAGCAGCGGCGCCAGAACCAGTACCGCACCGACGACCGTGGCGGCACCCTTGCCACCACGGAAACCGAAAAACACCGGCCAGCAATGACCGATCACGGCGGCGAACGAACAGGCGACGGCCTGGATCTGCGCATCGACAGCGAGCGGCGGCGCCGCGAAAACAGCGGGTGACCACAGGCCGAGCAACGCCGCGAGTACGCCTTTGCCAACATCGATCAGAACCACGAGCAAGGCAAATCGCCAGCCAGCGACTCGCAAGGCGTTGGTGCCGCCGGCATTGCCACTACCGGACTGGCGAATATCGAGGCCACGCAGTCGACCGAGCAGAAGACTGCCCGACAATGAGCCTAGCAACCAGCCAATCACCACCTTGACCAACAGGATCGCCATCATCTTCCCCAAAAATCGCGTCGTTCGCGCTCAGCGGATGATGGCATCAGGGGCACGTTTCGGCATTATTGCAACCACGATGGCACCGGGTCCGGCATGGGCTCCGATCGCACTGCCGGCCTCAAGCAGTTCGGAACAGGCAATTTCCGGCCGTTGATCGAGCAAGGCCTGACGCACGGCAGCACCTTCCCGAGGATTGTCGCAATGCATGACCTGGGCTCGCCAGGTTGACTCGCGGTCAAAGGAACGCAGGATCCTGGTCACGAAGCGGTTGGCAAATTCGCGATGATCGCGACCGACGCCAACGATGTGCATGCGTCCATCGCCACCACCTATCCGGACCATGGGCACGAGACTGAGCCACCGCGTGATCGGTAACGCCCAGGCCGGGATTCGGCCGCCGCGCACAGCCGAGGTCAGATCGCGCGCATAGGCGAATGTGCGGGTGTGTTCGCGCAGCTCGATCAATTCAGTCGTGATCGTCGCAGCGTCCGCACCTTCAAATGCGCGCTCGGCAGCGTGCAAGGCCAGCAAGCCCTGACCACCTGAAACATTTTGCGAATCGATGACGCGGACGCGACCACCGAGTGCAGCGCTGGCCGCTTCGCCGGCCTGCAAGGTGCCCGAGATTGCCCGCGACACACCGACATAGACGACCTCTTCATGATGACTGAGAAGAAACTCAAACAAGCGCCGGAAATCGCCTGCTGGCGGCTGCGAAGTGCGCACCGGATGTTCGCTGGTGCGCAACAGCTCGTAGAACGCATCGGCTGATAGCGAAACCTTGTCGAGGAAATCGCGTGGCCCGACATTGATACGCACCGGAACCACATGCAGGGGCAGCGTTTCCAGCGCATCGGCGGGAATGTCGGCCGCCGAATCGATCACCACAACCACCTCGCCCTGCGTATGCGCAGCGCGCTGCTGGGCCTGCATGTCGTCGGCCTTGCATGAGCGCACATCGCCGAATTGCGCCAGGGTATCGAACAACAACGCCGGTTCATCGACATGCATGTGCACGCGCAGCTTTTCCCGGGTGCCGGCAATGACCAGACTCGACCCATCGAGCCGATCGAGCGCCTCGCGCACTGCGGCGCGATCGATCGATCGCGCCGACAGAACGCATTCGCTGCACCAGCGATGCGTCGCGTCCGCCTCGATCTCCGCGCTGACCATCACGCCGTCGAGCGCGGCATGCGCTTCTGTCGTGCCCTGCATTGCCGAGCGCCCGCGCACGATGTAATCGTCAATGCCCTCCAGCAAGTTCAGAAACCCCTGCGCACCGGCATCAACCACGCCGGCCCTGCGCAACACGGGCAGTTGATTGGGTGTATTCGCCAGCGCTTCCCGACTGGCCGCGAGCGCGCGCGAAAAGGCGACCCGCAAATCTTCGGCGCCCTGATCGCAGGCCAGCCGCAGGGCACTGGCGAACGCGCTGATCACTGAAAGCATCGTGCCCTCGCGCGGCTCGGCAATCGCCAGCCGGGCCTGGCTGGCACCGAGGCTCGCGGCATCGGCCAGAGTACCAACCGCAAGCCGGGAATGGCCCACCAGATGCTCACTCAACCCTTGCAGGAACTGGGCAAGAATCGCCCCTGAATTGCCGCGCGCAGCGTCGATGGCCTCGCTGGCCAGGCGTTCGAACAAACTGCCGACGTGGCGTCCTCGCAAGGATTTCAAGCCGTCGCGAACCGTGATCAAGGTAAAACCGAGATTGCTGCCGGTATCACCATCAGGCACCGGAAACACGTTGATCCGGTTGAGCAGGTCACGCTCGGCAAGAACCCGGTTTATGCCGGCCATGAGCGCGTGCTTGAGCACCCGAGCGTCGATATGCACGTGGTTTCTGGATTTCATCCGTGGATTGGCTATGGCGGGGTGAGTTGGAGTCTAGCCAGCAACAGTCAATCTGGTCGCGCTGCGCTGCAGCGCAACGCTGACTTGTTTCAACCGCCGACAGCCCCATCCCTGTTTACGGACACATGACTGTCCGCGACTGTCCGCAAGCGTCCATCGGACAGTCAAACCATATAACAGAAAATTATCAATTCATTGATTCCAATGGGTTTTCTTGATGTGGCATGATAGCTGCTATGACTTTCGGGCCAGTAGCGCATTCCTCGTCCGGGACAACCCCGGACAAGCGGCTGCTGGACTTCGCAAGCGGATCAACGAATGATTCGTTCTTCGCAGAAACCGAACTGCGCAACAATCCGAAGATGTCGATATGAGCCCACGAATTACCAGCCTTGGCGTGATCGGTCTTGTTGCCCTGCTGTTTGCAGTCGCCGCGCAAGCTGGCGAAGTCTCCATGGACGCTCGTGGCTACTCGGCTGAAAACGAACAAGCCGCCGACAGCAGCCAGACGCGCGCCGACGAACCGCTGACGGCAGAAGCTGATATCGCCAGTGTTGAAACCCGGACAAGGATTCGGCCGAAATGGCGCAATGTAACGACCAGCCAGGATCAACCCTTGCTGAGCGACACACTTGATACCGATTCCGCAAAGCCGGAAGAGTCCGCAGGCGGATCTTCGAGCAGCAACATTTCCGTGCCGGCCAAACCGCGCAACCGCTGGCAATCGCTGGTTCCCGGTGCGATCAAGTAAGTCGCCAAGGGACTGATCCTGGCGCAAGATTTCCTGGCGCCTGGCAAAAGAAAAAGGCAGGCTCGAAAGCCTGCCTTTTTTCATTCAAACGACAGCCGATTGGTTACCGCCTGCGGATCGGCATCAATCGATCGAGTAGCTCTGCAGCGAGACCGGCGTTGTCCCGGCCATGATGCCGGCACCGCTGTCGTCGTAGCAATACTGATTGAGCGTGGCCGGGAAGCCGCCGCCACTCGTCGTTGTCAGTGATGCCCAACCGTAGTTTGTTGTCGAAGTCCCTTCGTTGTTGAAGGCAAATCCAACGTAACCGTTGGTCACGCCAACCTCAAACGCGGCTGCATTCAAGACGCCAGTCAGAACAGCCGACGACGAATCGATCATCGTCCCGGGAGCGAGCAGACTGGCCTCGCCAGCGCTTCCAACCACCGCACTTGCGTTCGCCGCACTGGTGCTCGCGAAGAACTTCATGCTTCCGCTGCTTGACCAGATATTGCTATCCCAACCTGGAACCGCGCCGCTCGTGGTTCCGCTAGTGCCGGTGACAAAATTGATATAGAGGCCGTCGAATGTATTCGGAATATCGAGCGCGGCAGGAAGATTTGAGCAGACAACCGCCGCTTCGGCCCGGATGGAACTCACGGTGACGGCGGCAATGGCCAGAAAAGTCAAAAGCGCGGCGCGACTGAAGCAGGCCAGTCTTGTGAACACGGTGCTTACATTTTTCATTGAAATTACCCCGAAATGTTGTGGTTGAGACTCAAGCAACGAGCGCTTTTGGCGGAATGCTCCTCGATTACCGCCTCCAATCATCCTTGTGCAGCCTGAAACCCCGTTCATGGCTGGAATAACTCGATTGACCGACAACTCTATCGCAAGTCGCGCGCATAGTCCCGGATATCTCGGCTTGCCACAATTGTCGGGAAAGCGCGCCACCCAACAGCCAATCAAGATTTGAAAGTACGTTGCCAACCTGCTGACTTGGCGCAGTGCCTCGCGAGAGTTCCCTTGCGCACTTGCTGCGCCATAAAATCCACTTGTTTTGACTCGGCAGGGATTCCCGTGTTTGTGAACGCTTCTGCCCATCGGCTGCGCTTGTGCGTGACATCCAAGTACACTAGCCGATTATTTTCCGGCACCTGATGATGATGTTGGTTTTGAGATCCCGCTTCCTGTTAGCCCGTTCTTGCCTGCTCTCGATCCTGCTGGTTCCCGGCTTGGCGCTCGCATGCCAGGGCAGCCTGGATATCAGGATCGAGCACTCGGGCCTCTATTCGCTGGCCCAGGCCGACATTCTTGCCCACCAGCCCGAACTCGCCAATTGCGCCAGTGCGGATCTGAGCCTGACCAACAAGGGAGTCGAGGTGCCGATTCGGGTCGTCGACGGAAATGACGGTCAATTTGGCCCGGGCGACCACATTGAATGGATCGGCCAGCAGCTTCACGGCCCGATGAGCTGGTTCAACAACTACAGCATCACCAATACTTACGTGCTTTCTGCATCGAGTGGAGCGCATGCGCGCATGCGCGATCAACTGCCTGACTCCGAGCGTGGCTCGGCGAGCCTGGTTCGCTCCCTGCATCTCGAGCAGGAAAACATGATGATCCGCCTCGACCAGAACCAGCAGAAGCCCGGTGAGGAGCCTGATGTCTGGCATTGGGTGAAATTGACCCAGGCCGACCCCGCGCCGTTTTCCACTGAATTCGATTTGCCGGAACTGGACAAGCGCGCTGCCAATGTCGCCGTGCGCATGAATTTTCGCGGCATCTCCAACCTCATCGTGCCCTACGCGGAGCGCGACAACCGGCCGGATGATCATCTTGTCGAAGTCCGCGTCAATGGACAGTTGATCCAGCAGATTTCATGGAGCGGTCGCGACGAGTTCGCGCAATCCTTGTCGATCCCGACCCGCATGCTCAAGGAGGCATCCAACCAGTTGGTGCTTTCCATACCCAAGCGCACACTGCGCTGGGACAAGACCCGGACAGCCGTCGATGTGGTCATGTTCAACTGGATCGAGATTGACTATCCGATCGACCACCGCCTCGAAGCCGGATCGCTGCCGTTCCAGACTGCCGACGACAGCAAACAATCATTCGAGATGAACTGGCTGGGCACTGGCGATGCGCCGGCACTGTATGGCGACGACGGCGTGCGCCGGGTACCAGCGACATCAAGCGCGAATCGCCCGCACTACGCATCGGCACACGCGGGCGTCACCTTGTATCCGGCAACGACATTTGCCAGTCCGCAATCGCTGAGGGCAACAAGCAACGTCAACTGGCGCTCACCTGCGCAGGGTTACGACTACCTGATCGTCAGCCATGCCAGCCTCATCGACGCCGTGCGTCCGCTGGCCGAGTTCCATGAAAAGCGCGGCATGAAAGTGGCGGTGATCGACATCGCCGATGTCTACGACGAATTCAACCACGGCATCACCCATCCCCAGGCCGTGCGCAACCTGGTCGCCAATGCGTTGGAAAACTGGCCACAACCCCATCCGCGCTTCCTGTTGCTGGTTGGCGACGCCAGCTTCGATATTCGCCATGAAACCTACAACGATCTGGCCTATGCCAAATTCGCAAACAATCCGCAGGAACTGGTGCCGGGTCATTTTTCCGGCATCCCGGCGACTTCGTATGACAGCGATGCCAAGCGCATGGGCAATCGCAACCTGATTCCGACCTGGCAATACCCATCCGCGGAAGGTCAGTCGGCCAGCGACAACTGGTTTGCTGCCGTCGATGGCGACGACTACCACCCGGTTATCGCAGTGGGTCGATTCCCCGTCGTCGAACCGGCCGAAGTCAGCGCCATCGTCAACAAGACAATCAATTACATGAGCCAACCTCGCCCCGGCAGTTGGCGTCGCGACGTCATGTTCATTACCGACGAATCGTCTTATTTCAAGAAAGCCTCGGACCAGATTGCCGGAACCATACGCAAACAGGGGTTCCTTGCGGACAAGATCTACGCAAGCCCGGAAGAGGCCGACAACCTGGCTCACCAGAGTGCCATCAAGGACGGTCTCAACAGCGGCCAGTTGCTGGTCCACTTCATCGGCCATGGCGGTCGTTACATCTGGCGCACCGGACCACCTGACCTGCGCAAGAATCACGACCTTTTCACCCTTGATGATGTCAGCGAGCTCGACAATGGCGATCACCTGCCGATGATTTTGTCGATGACCTGCTATTCGGCACCGTTCGACAATCCAACTGAAGACTCGATCGGAGAGCGCTTCCTGCGTGAAGCGGACAAGGGAGCGATCGCGGTATTTGCCGCCTCCTGGCGCAATGCGCCCTCAACCATGTTCAGCGAGAACCTGGTCAAGGAACTGCTGGTTCCGGGTGCCACGATTGGAGAAGCCATTGTGCGCGCCAAGAAGAGCATCGATGACCGCACCCTGGTGGAAATGTACAACCTGCTGGGCGATCCCGCGGTAGTGCTTGAGCGGCCGCGAGACAAGGCGCGAGCCCAGCTCAGCGCTGACCGCTGGAACCCGACCCTGCTGATTGCCCTTCCGCAGCGCGATTTCAGCGGCAATGTTGATCTGAGCTGGCTTGATGATGACGGGAACCCGCTGGACACGATGACTCTGCACGCCAACAGCTCGACTTTCGGCATCCCGATTCCCCGATTCGCCGACGGCAAGATCGCAAAATTCGTCAGCATCTATGCCAGTGATCCGATCAGCGGCCGCGATGCATTCGGTGGGCTCAAGCTCGACGTGAAGCAAGCAAAATCCGAAGGCGCCTTTGGCTGGGCAAACTGGTCACGTCCCGGCAAACGACCAGCACCAGAAGCCGCCGACACCCTTTCGCGCAATGGTTTCGAAGCACCAGCCAATTCCGGGGCCGACGAAAAGAAGCATTGAGCATGGCCCGAATCGGCAACTTCATCGAGCTGGCCAGACCCGGACAGTGGATCAAGAATGGCTTCGTGCTGTTGCCACTGTTCTTTGCCCAGGCCATGTTCGATCCGATCGCCTTCCGCGGTGCCGTGCTGGCGACAGTTGCGTTTTGCCTGGCTGCGTCGTCGGTGTACGCGTTCAACGATACGCGCGATGCGGCGCGCGACCGCCTGCACCCGGACAAGCGCACGCGCCCGGTCGCGCGCGGCGACATCGCACCCGCATCGGCGCTGGCATTCTCGGCGATTCTTTGCATCCTCGCCCTGATCCTTGCAGCAACAATCGATCTTCGGATTGCGGCCGTCTTTGTGCTTTATCTGGTTGTCCAACTCGCCTATTCACTCGGCCTCAAGCGCATTGCCTGGCTCGATGTGTCGATTGTCGCCAGCGGCTTCGCCTTGCGCATCATCGTCGGCGGCCTCGCCGCGATGGTGCCGCTGACGCCGTGGATTCTGCTGATGGGATTCGTGCTTGCGCTGATGCTCGCGCTCGGCAAGCGTCACGGCGATCTGGTCCATGTCTCGGATGCGTCCGCACGTGGCGCAGCCCGATACAGCGTGACCGGTATTGAGCGCGTTCTGGCTGGCCTTGCCGGCGCCATCCTCGTCGCCTACGTGTTCTATGCCATCTCTCCCGAGGTGATGGCCCGCCACGGAAATCGCGCCCTGGTGCTGTCAACCCCATGGGTTGTCCTCGGCATATTGCGCTACATTTTCCTGGTCTTCCGCCGCGGCGCGGGCGGTGATCCGAGCCGACTCGTGGTGCGTGATCCGGTCCTGTTGAGTGCGACGGTCGGTTGGCTGGCGACTTTGGCCTATATTCTCTACCACTGACGATCCCGTCTCGCGATGACCGCGAGCCCTGAACCAACGGAAACAACGTGCCGGCATTCGCCTACCAGGCCCTCGACAACAACGGCAAGACCCAGCGTGGCGTATTGCAAGGCGATACCGCACGTGCCGTGCGTACGATTCTGCGTGAACGCGGACTCAATCCGCTGGCGGTCGACGAGGTGGCCGAGGATCAGAAAGGCGCATCGCCGTTTTCCAGGCGCGGCCTGTCGGCAACCCAGTTGGCCATGCTGACACGACAGCTATCGACCCTGATCGGTGCCGATCTGCCAATTGATGAAGCACTTGCCGCGCTCTCGGAGCAGGATGACAACGAACGTCAGCGCACCCTGACCGTGGCGTTGCGTTCACGGGTCATGGAAGGCGCCAGTCTGGCCCAGGCCATGGCTGACTTTCCGGACAGTTTTCCGGAAATCTTTCGTGCCACGGTGGCCGCAGGTGAGCAGTCCGGTCATCTCGCTCGCGTCCTCGACAAGCTCGCCGACTACGCCGAAGCACGTGATGCCTTGCGCCAGACCCTGCTCGCCGCGCTGACCTATCCGCTGCTGCTGAGCGTTGTCGCAATTGCCGTCGTTGCCGGTCTGCTGACCTGGGTGGTACCGCAAATCATCAGCGTATTCGAGAACATGCAGCAGACCCTGCCGTTTGCAACGCGGCTGTTGATGGGGATGTCTGAATTTCTGCGCCACTGGGCCTGGCTGTTGGTCATTGCCATCGTGGTCGTGGTCCTCGGCATCCGCCTGGCCTTGCGTCGCGAGGCGATCCGCTACCGCTGGCATCGCTTGCTGCTGCGCCTGCCCTTGGTCGGCCGGCTGACACGCGCCGCGAACACGGCACGTGCCGCGCGCACCCTGGCCCTGCTCGCCGGTTCCGCCGTACCCTTGCTCGACGCCCTGGCAATCGCTGCCCAGGTAGTGCCGAACCTGCCGATGCGCGAATCACTGCGACGTGCCGCCTTCAAGGTTCGCGAAGGCAGCGGCTTTGCCCGCGCACTGGCGGAGAGCAAACAGTTTCCGCCGGTTGCGCTGCGCCTGATTGCCAGTGGCGAACGCTCCGGCGAATTGCCACGCATGCTCGAAGAAGCCGCCACCCAGCAGCAACGCGATCTCGATCGCTGGCTCGGCGTACTCTCGGCAACACTCGGCCCGGCGGTTATCCTGCTGGTCGGCGCGATGGTCCTGTTCATCGTCCTCGCCATCTTGCTGCCGATCTTTGATTTGAATCAGATGGTCAAGTAGCCGATAGCGGGAGTGGGGAGTGGGGAGCAGGAAAGGCCTGGTGGGCCGGAACACTTCCGAGTCTCTACAATCCCAGGCAACCGAACGCTCCATCAACCGCTTTTCGCTTTTCGCTTTTCCCACTTCCACTTCCCACTCCCCACTCCCGCTCCCCATGATTCAATTCGACAACGTCAGCAAGCGCTATGTCGGGGGCCATGAGGCCTTGAACGGGCTCAGTTTCGAGGTCACTGCGGGCGAGATGGTTTTCGTGACCGGGCATTCAGGGGCGGGCAAGACCACGCTGCTCAAGTTGCTTGGACTGATCGAGCGGCCGACGCGTGGCGAGATTGTGGTCAACGGTGCGCCGTTGGCGCGCGTGCGCCAGCGGGCCGTGCCGCAGGTTCGACGCGGCATCGGCATGGTCTTTCAGAATCACCGGCTGCTGATGGATCGCAGTGTCTTCGACAATGTCGCCTTGCCATTGTCGATCATCGGGGCCGGGACTGAGGAAACTGCCAGACGCGTGCGCGCCTCACTGGACAAGGTTGGCCTGCTGGACAAGGAAAAATCCGCTCCGGCCACCTTGTCGACCGGCGAACAGCAACGTGTCGGCATCGCCCGGGCCCTGGTCGGCAAACCACCGCTGATCATCGCCGACGAACCGACTGGCAATCTCGATCCGCAGCTCTCGGTCGAGATCATGAATCTGTTCGCCGAGTTCCAGCGCGTCGGCACCACGGTGCTGATCGCCAGTCACGATCTGCACCTGATCCGGCATCTTGGCAAGCGCGTGCTGGTTCTCGATCACGGTCAGTTGATCGATGACTTCAGGCCGCAGGTCAGCTGATGGCGAGGTCACGCAAGCCCTCGAACCGACTTCGCGGCGCACCTGTTGCGAACCAGAGTCTGCCGCGCGAACGACGCTCACTGGGTGCGCGCTGGAGTGCCTGGACGCGCCAGCATCGACAGAGTTTTCAGGCCAGCTTGCGCCGCCTGCTGATACGGCCCTGGTCGACCGCGTTGACGGTTTTGGTCATGGGCATCGCCCTGGCCCTGCCACTGCTGTTGTTTGTGATGCTCGACAATGCGCGCTCGCTTTCAGGCGGTTTGCGCGAGGCGCGCGATTTCACCGTCTTCCTGAAAACATCGCAGAGCATCGAAGCCGCGCAGAAGTTCTCCGAGGAACTCGGCAAGCGCGCTGATGTGGCCGCGACCAGCTTGCGCACGCCCGAACAGGGACTGACCGAATTTCGTCAGCTTTCCGGGTTTTCCGAAGCCCTGGACGTGCTCGAAGACAATCCGCTACCGAGCGTGATCGTGGTCACCCCGCAACGGCTGGAGAGCACACTCGAACCACCATTGCTGGCCGAGCTTCGATCCGACCCCCGCGTCGACATGGTCCAGTACGACGCCGAGTGGCGAAAGCGGCTTTCAGCGATCCTCGGCTTCGGTGAACGCGCCATGCTCAGCCTGACCGTGCTGCTGGGACTGGCCACCTTGCTGGTCGTCGGCAACACCGTGCGCATGGATATCCAGACCCGCGGCGAAGAGATCGCGGTTGTCCAGCTGATGGGCGCAAGTGATGGTTTCGTGCGTCGCCCGTTTCTCTATGCAGGCCTCTGGTATGGCGTGCTCGGCGGGATTCTCGCCGTCCTCGCTGTCGGTATCGTCGAACTGGTCGTGCGCGCGCCCCTGCTCGACCTGATGGCCAGCTATCAAAACCGTTTCAGCCTGCATGGTTTCGGCTGGTGTGTTGCAATGATGGTAATTTCCGCCAGTGCCTTGCTTGGCTGGCTCGGCGCCTGGATTGTCAGTACCCGCCACCTATTTGCCGGACGACCGCAACGTTGAGTAAAAAATCCACCCTGACTCACCACCTTTCCTCCGATGAACCGCGGGTGCTGGTCGTCGACGGGTCGCGCGTGGTCAGGCGACTAATCGAGCAGATGCTGAAAAGCAACTTGCCCGGAGTTACCGTGCTCGCTTGCGAATCGGGTGCCGAGGCAATGGCGCAGCTTTCCGAGGGTGTGGTCGATTTTGTCACCACGGCCTTGCGCTTGCCGGACATGGATGGTCTCGAACTCGCCCGCCAGATCCGCGAGAATTCACCGCAGGCCTACATGCCCATCGTCGTCGTTTCTGGTGATGTGCAGGAGCGACTGGTCACGCGCTCGCTGACCGAAGATGTCACCGATTATTTTGACAAGTCGCTGGGCTTCCAGGCGCTGGCCGAGTTTATCCGTGGCTATGTGCAGCCAACCGAATCGACACCCGGCGAAGTGCTCTACGTCGAGGACAGTCGCGTGGTCGCTCTGGCAACCCGGCGCATGCTCGAAAAACATGGCCTGACCGTACTCCACGTGATCAGCGTCGAAGATGCCCTGGCCATGCTCGAAACCGCTCAATCGATGGATCGGATCGGTGCTGACATCGTTCTTACCGACGTCAATCTGAAAGGTGAACTGACCGGAGGCGATCTGCTTGAACGCATCCGTCACCAACTGGGTTATGGCAAGGGTCATTTGCCGGTGATCGTCATGACCGGTGACGACAACCCGGACAATCAGGCGGCCTTGCTCGGCGCCGGCGCAAATGATCTGGTTGAAAAGCCGATCGACGAGCGCCTGCTCGTGACCAAGCTGCTGTTTCAATTGCGCGTCGGGCGGCACATGCGTGCCAGGGTCAGCGCCGCCGAGTCATGAGCGAGGATCGTTTGAAACTTGAGGCGTCGTGGAAGAGCCGCCTCGCCGGGGTATTTGAATCTGCGCAGATGCAAGAGCTTTCTGATTTCCTGCGCGCCGAGAAAGCTGCAGGCAAGCAAATCTATCCACCGGGATCGCAGATTTTCGCGGCTCTCGATACGACACCGTTCGATGAGGTCAAGGTCGTCATTCTCGGCCAGGACCCGTACCACGGTCCCGGACAGGCGCATGGCTTGTGCTTTTCGGTGGCCCCAGGCGTGGCCGTGCCACCATCACTGCTCAATATTTTCAAGGAAATCTCGCGGGATCTGGATCTGCCACGCCCCACCCATGGCTGCCTGACATTCTGGGCCCGCCAGGGCGTGCTCCTGCTCAACAATGCGCTGACGGTCGAGCACGGTCTCGCCGGTTCGCACAAGGACAAGGGTTGGGAGATCCTGACCGACGCCTGCATCGAGGCGCTCAATCGCGAACGTGAAAACCTGGTATTCCTGCTCTGGGGGAGTCACGCGCAAGCCAAGGGGCGTCTGATCGACAGCAAGCGGCATTTTGTCCTGAAAGCACCGCACCCCTCACCGTTGTCCGCTCATCGCGGCTTTCTCGGCTGCGCCCACTTTTCGAAGAGCAATCGCTACCTTGAAGAGCACGGACGGAGTCCGGTCGACTGGAGCCTGCCCTGAATCGGCTGGCCAGAAGCCCCACGAGGACCACAGCGAGGCCTGGTCCACGGATATTTCACGTCGTTTTGGTGGTCTGCTTACTGCGCGTTAATGGGATTTAGGCTACTATACCGGTCGGTTCAGTTATTTCCGGTTCCCCGATATCCATCCGGGAACTCCCGCCGCTTTTAGCACTCTTACTAGGAGAGTGCTAAAATTTGGCGCAAGTAATGAGGACATTTACATGACCAATGCCGTAATTTCCGCGAATTTTCCGGTTCCAAGCCCGTTGGGAAGTCTGGATGCGTATATTTCCGCCGTCCATCAGGTTCCGATGTTGACCCCGGAAGACGAGCAGGCTCTGGCGCGTGACTATCACGACAACGAAAATGTTGAATCCGCGCGCAAGATGGTCATGTCGCATCTGCGCTTCGTGGTTCACGTTGCACGTGGTTATTCGGGCTATGGTCTGCAGATCGCCGACCTGATCCAGGAAGGCAATATCGGCTTGATGAAGGCGGTAAAACGCTTCGATCCCGATCATGGCGTGCGTCTGGTTTCGTTCGCCGTGCACTGGATTCGCGCCGAGATGCACGAGTTCATCCTGCGCAACTGGCGCATCGTCAAGGTCGCCACGACCAAGGCCCAGCGCAAGCTGTTCTTCAATCTGCGCAAGTCGAAGAAGCGCCTCGGCTGGATGAACCATGAGGAGGTCAACACGGTCGCCCGCGAGCTGGGCGTTCCAGCCGCCACCGTGCTCGAAATGGAATCACGTCTGAGTGGCCGCGATATCGCTTTCGATGCACCAGTCAGTGATGACGAGGACGCACGCCCATCGCCAGTGATGTTCCTTGAGGATCCACAGAACGACGACCCCTACATGACCGTCGAATCCGAGTCCGAGGAAGAGGCCTCGCTGGATACGCTGCATAGTGGCCTGAGCAAGCTTGATGACCGCTCACGCGACATCATTCAGCGCCGCTGGCTGGTCGATGAAGGAAAGGCCACCTTGCAGGAACTGGCTGACGAGTACGGCGTATCCGCCGAACGCATCCGCCAGGTCGAAGCCAACGCGATGAAGAAGATGCGCGCGTTGTTTGCTTGACGGTCGGGATTCGAGATTCGGGATTCGGGATTCGTAAAAGCCAAAGCCAAGAGCAACGGTAAGGCGAAAATCTGGACGAATTTGGGGAGTCGCTCTTGCGAATCCCCGATCCCGAATCCCAAATCCCGTCGCTTTATCCCATCTCCACCGGGTCGACATCGATTGACCAGCGGACCTTTCGCGCTTCCTTGCGTTTACGCAGTTGACCGAGCCACTCGGGCAGGAAGGCCTGCATCGTGCTGCGTTCGATGGATTCGATCAGGACCTGACTGCGCTGGTAGCCGGCTCGCCGCGGCATCGGTGCGGGCAACGGACCATGGGCTGTGATGTCCGGTGCCGAGGCGCGCGCGAATTCGACGGCGATTTTCAGAAAGGCCGTGACATCGGCCTGCTCTCTGGCTTCCGCACGCAACAACGAGAATGTCGCGAACGGCGGCAATCCTGCCTGACGTCGCTCATTGAGCAAGCCACGGGCCAGCGCAGCATAGCCTCCGCCAATCAAGGCGTGTAGCAGCGGATGCTCGGGATGATGGGTCTGCAAGATCACCGCACCCGGACGTTCGGCACGCCCGGCACGTCCGGAAACCTGCACGATCAACTGGCCAAGCCGTTCACCGGCACGAAAATCGACGCTGTAGAGGCCCTGATCAACACCGGTGACGACAACCAGGGTCAGATTGGCCAGATCGTGGCCCTTGGCCAGCATCTGGGTGCCGACGAGAATGCGCGGCCCGGGCACATCGAGCCGCTCCAGAACCTCTTCCCGCCCCGAGCGACTCCGTGTGCTGTCGCGATCCACACGCACTACGGGCGTGCCGGGAAAGCGCTGCTGCAGCACCTCTTCCAGGCGTTCGGTGCCCTGCCCCTGCGGCGCCAATGTCGTGCTCGCACAGGCCGGGCAGGTCGCCGGCACGCGCGCCTCGGATCCACAATGATGGCAGCGCAGACGCGCCACGCCGCGGTGCAGGGTCAGCGGCCGATCGCAGCGCTGACATTCGGCGCTCCAGCCACAGGCATGACAAAACAGCACCGGCGCGTAGCCACGGCGATTGCGAAACACCAGAGCCTGTTCGCCACGCCCGACGCAGGCTTCGATGGCGCTGAGCGATGAAATTGCCAAGCCCTGATCAAGACGCTTGTTGCGCAAATCCATGATCTCAAGCGATGGCGGCCTGGCCACGCCGGCGCGGCGCGAAAGGCGCAACAATCGATAGCGCCTTGATTGTGCATTGGCCAGGCTTTCCAGTGATGGCGTCGCCGAACCCAGCACCAGTGGCACACCGAGTGACCGCGCCCGAAACACGGCCAGATCCCGCGCGTGATAACGAAATCCATCCTGTTGCTTGTAGGAAATATCGTGCTCTTCATCGACCACGATCAGACCCGGCTTCGGCAATGGCACAAAAATCGCCGAGCGCGTCCCGAGCACCACACGGGCTTCGCCACGTGCAGCGGACAGCCAGGCGACGCCGCGTTCGCGCTCCGACAAACCCGAGTGCAGGATCGCGATATCGAATCCGAGACGCTCGCGGAAGCGCCGCGTGGTTTGTGGGGTCAGGGCGATTTCGGGGACCAGCACCAATGCCTGCTGGCCTCTGGCGATGACTTCGCCAATCGCAGCCAGATAGACCTCGGTCTTGCCACTGCCGGTGACACCATCGAGCAGAAACGGGGCGAACCCGCCAACGCCGCTGACGACGGCGTCGACAGCCGCCTGCTGTTCCTCGTTCAAGGCCGGCGCCGCGACCGGACAATCCCCGACAATGGCTCCCTGCAGTCGAACATCCTCCAACCAGCCACGGCTGCGCAGGCTGCGCGCGCTTGCGCGCCACCCAGGCAAATTCTGATCCAGTGCCGCCGTCGCCACTGAGCCCGCCTCAAGGCATTCGACCAGGGCACGAACGCGCGTGCCGGCGCGCGGCGGCGTTTGTGCGCATTCTTGCCGGCCCGTTGGGCTGAGAGCGATTCCGGCAACACCAGCCTGAGGCAGTTCGCGCCCGCCGCGCAGCAAGGCTGGCAGCGCCGTATCAAAGACTTCGCCCACACCATGCTGGTAATAGCGCGAAGCCCATTCCAGGGTCGCGATCAGCTCGCTGGTCAACAGTGGCTGCGCATCGAGAATTTCGGAAACCGGCTTGAGCTGGTCGTCGGCCAGGTCGCTCCGCGAATCGCAGGCGAGCACGATTCCAACAAGATCCCGCCCGGAAAAAGGCACGCGCACGCGACAACCGACGGACGGCATCGAGGACCCGTCGGCAAGGCGATAATCGAACAATCGGGGCAGCGGCACGGGGACCGCCACACGAACTATGCGCGGCATGGGCAGAGTGTAACCGCGGCGCGCCAAGGCGGTTCCATCAACTTGCCGGCACTTCTTCAGTACCAACCGAGATATGAGCTACAAGTAACTGGCCTGCTTAGGGAAAAGCCCTTATCCACAGAGCCTGTGGATAAGTCTGTGGATGAGCTCTTGGCAAAGTCCTCTCTGGCTCAGCCCGATGCGCCTGCCGTCAACTTGGCGAAACTTTGACCACCCATTCTTTCGCTTTTCAATTCAATGACTTGCAGCGCAACACAAGTGCAACAAATGCAGCATCAAGGGGGCTCATGCGAAATCGTGAGGAGTCGGCTTCGCTGTGCAGAACAGTCTTGACAGGGGCGAAAAAGGTCGGTTCCCAGCGCCTGCACGGTCTGCCGCCCGCCACCATCGCGACAGCGGCTGCTTTTCCTGTCCTGAAAGGTGCTCAAGTAAGAGCCAGACTGGCCAGTACGGCGAAAAAGAATGCAATCGACAAGACGAATGTGTAGCTGATGCCGACCATGCCAAATTTGAGAATGGTCATGAACCAACCTTGCCGGTAGACGCGTTTCTGCATCAGCAGCAAATAGGTGAACAACCAGATCCAGGCCAGCCCTGACAACCAGCCCAATGGTGCGGTCAACCAGACCCGCGCGCCGGCCAGGTCGCCGAGCAAACGCAGGCCGAGAATGACCAGGATCGAGAGGAAGATGAAAGCATGGCTGTGCAAGGCCACCAGCAAGTGCTCCATGTACAGTCGCCGCTTGAACACATAGAAAAACATGAGCAGCACGGCAAACAGCGGCATCACGAGAAAAAGCGTTTGCGGAAGAACCGAGATGAAACCAGAAAGCAGACGCGTGGGATCCTTCTTGATGCTTTCGGCGTTTTCCTTCATGTGAATAAATGTGTCGGTGAGCTTGGCGTTGATTCCGTCAGACAACCATTCGATGCGTACCGGGTCATCCTTGCTCCAGTTGTGATCCCACAAACTGATTCTTAGCCCATCATCGTCAGGATCCGGATCGCCAGCCACGGGGGTCGCTGAGGCCACGCCTGCTGCAGGCTCATTCTGCAAGCGCCCTTTATCGTCGCCAACCGAATCTGAAGCCTTGTCGGCGCTGCTCGACGAAGTGCCTGTCGCCGCGCTCAGGGTCTGGATCGCAGCGTCGATGTCGCTCTTCAGCACGCGCAGCCGATCGGCTCCCTTCTGGCGGATTTCGTTTTCCTTTGCCTCAAGTTCGGCCTGCTCGACGGACTGATTCTTTGATGCGCCAAACTTCTTTCTTGCCACTTCAATCTGTTCATCGACGGTTGCCTTGACCTCCTCGGGCGTCGTTGCATCACTGATGCTGGCCACGACGCCAAGATCCTTTGGATCGATCTTGGGCACAGCCAGTTGCATCGAGAAAAACGCAAGAATCGAGAGGAAGAAGAACAGCCGGAACGGAGTGACATAGCGTGCACGGCGACCGGCCAGATATTCGACCGTCAGATAGCCCGGGCGCAGATACAGATCCCACAACGAACGAAAGATTCGCGAATCGACGTTGAGGACGATATCGGCGAACTCCGACATGACCTCGGACAGATGCCGGATCATGCCCTTCTCGGACTGACCGCAGGCGTAGCAATACGGCCCGTGTGCCGGTGCGCCGCAGTTCGGGCAGGTGCGCTCGGGTTCATCCGCCACCGATTCGCTGAATTGCGCATCCGGCTGCAGCGCTGACGGCACCGGTGGTGGCAATGGCGGCAGATCGAAATCGTTGCTCATGGGGCTTTCAGCATTCCCTCTTCGCGCAGCCAGACACAGGTATCGTGAACCAAAACATTCCGTGGTGTTGTCTGGTAGTCCAGCTCGCGAATCGCCTTGGTCGAATCGACCTTGAGATGATGGCAAGTAAACGAGACGGCCTGCGGCGTCAACGAAGGCTCGCGGCCAGTGAGCCGACTCATGGCATCGAGTACGCGCGCGTAGCCGCGGATGAACCCGGCCGGCATGGCCCGAACCGGAGACTTGCGATCGAGCTCGAGCGCAATGGCCTGAATCAGTTCAAGGAAGCTCGCTTGCACACCCCCGAGAAGAAACTGTTCGCCGTGCTGTGGATGGTGCCAGGCGGCGATTTGGGCCTTGGCGACTTCACGCACATCGGCGAAGGCACCCGAGCCCGGCGGCGCGCCGGGCAACTTGCCCTGGTCGATCAGCAGAAACATGCTCGCCCAGTTGTGTCTGTCACCCGGACCGAGGATATGCGCCGGATTGAGCACCATCGTCTCGATCCGGCCTCTGGCGTCTGCCTCGAGTACGAGTTCCTCGGCCATCGCCTTGGTGCGCTCGTAATTGATCCAGGAATTCTTGCCCAGGCGCGGTGAA
Organism: Dokdonella sp.; assembly: GCF_035703485.1. Taxonomy (GTDB): domain Bacteria; phylum Pseudomonadota; class Gammaproteobacteria; order Xanthomonadales; family Rhodanobacteraceae; genus Dokdonella. The sequence goes on from NZ_DASSYD010000022.1 coordinate 27,618, forward strand.
GTTTCGTTGAGAGTTTGCTCTTGCTGGCCGAACGCGGAGACCGACGAGGTATGCACGAAGCGACGCACACCGGCAGCCTCGGCGGCGGCGAGGACATTGCGCGTTCCCTCGACATTGGTCCGCGTCTGACGTTCGGCATGGCCGCGCCAGGTGCTGGTGTCGGCAGCAATGTGAAATACCGCATCGGTTGGAAGATCCAGTGCCTCACGCAGAATCAGCGGGTCTTCAAGTGAGCCAACGACGCTTCTCACCCCGCGCTCGCCGAGATTTCTGGCCGCTGCCTGACTGCGCACCACGGCGGTGACTTCGACATCGTCGGCAAGCAGCCGACCGAGCACATGCCCGCCAAGAAACCCGGTGGCTCCAGTCAACATGACACGCATGCAGTTCACTCCGTTTGCTGATCTTGCACCAAGGCAACGCTGATCCTGCATCACACCGTTATACTTGGCGGTCGCAGGAAGCACTTCCGATGACCGCCATTCTATCCACCGACCGTCCGCGGTTGCTCTCCGAGTTCAGCGCCACCATCCTGCTCGCCGCACCATTGGTGCTGGGCCAGCTCTCGGCAATCGGCATGAACCTCATCGATACCGTGCTCGCTGGTCATCTCGATGCGCATACGCTTGGTGCGGTCGCGCTTGGCAGCAACGTCTGGGTACTCGCAATCATCACCATCATCGGCATCATGATGGCCTTGCAGCCTTCGATTGCCCAGTTGCGCGGTGCCGGACGCAACGATGAGATTGGTGCAGTCTTCCGTCAGGCCCTGTGGCTGGCCATTCCACTTGGTATCGGCCTCGGATTCGCCGCCGCATTTCTCGGTCCGTTGCTGTTTGGCCTGATCGGTGTTGATGCCGATCTGATCGCCGATGCCACTTCGTTCATGCGCGCAATTGCCTGGGGAGCGCCGGCGCTTTCGGTTTTCTTCGCCTTGCGCGGCCTGACCGAAGGCATGGGCATGACCCGCCCGACCATGTATTTCAGCATGCTCGGCCTGATTCTTCTTGGCCCGATCGGCTATGTGTTGATGTACGGCGCGCTCGGCATTCCACGCCTTGGCGCGTTCGGCTGCGGGCTGGCAACGGCAATCGTGCTCTGGGTGCAGTGCGGCGCGTTTGCGCTCTATGTTGCCCGTCGATCACGCTTTCGCGATCTCAACTTGCTGGCCCACTTTGACAAACCGGATCGGCGCACCCTCAGCGAACTGCTCAATATCGGCGCACCGATTGCAGTAACCCTGCTCATGGAAGCCGGCCTGTTTGTTGCCGTTGCGCTGACCATCGGCAAACTCGGTACCGACATCATCGCCAGCCACCAGATCGCCATCAACATCGCCTCGGTCGTGTTCATGGTGCCACTCGGTATCGCCATGGCGACGACCGTTCGCGTCGGCTATGCGCGTGGACGCAACGATGGCCACGGCGTGCGTCAGGCGGCAGCCGTCGGCATGATGCTGACACTGGCTGTGCAAATCGTTTCGGCGACCCTGTTGTTCACTTTGCCCGAGCGTATCGCCAGCATGTACACCGATGATGCCGCTGTGATTACACTGGCCGCGCAATTGCTGGTACTGGCCGCCATCTTCCAGCTCTCCGACGGCGTTCAAGCCGCCTCCAATGGTGCACTGCGCGGCCTCAAGGACACGCGCCTGCCGATGCTGATTTCGGGTTTCGCCTACTGGGGCGTTGGCATGCCGGCCGGTCTCTGGCTGGCCTTCCGCCACGGCTTGGGCGCAGCCGGCATGTGGATGGGCCTGATTGCCGGACTCAGTGTGGCCGCAATTCTGCTGACGTCGCGATTCTGGTCGATCGCCATGAAACTGCCGGTCCGACGATAAGCCCATGCCAGCCGGCATACATTTCGGCTACCCTGCCCTGACAAGCTATTGAAATTCCAACCAGTCGGTACGATTCGGCGGCGCAACACGCCACAAAATGCTTGTTTGCCGCAGGCAAATTGCATTTTCCCAAGCCGTTTCGCCTTGTCTCGCACTCGCCGGATCGAATTTCAACAACCTGCCAAGCAGAAATTGTTCTGCACGCCGGATACGGAACCAACGCATGTCGACATCCCAACCGGGCTTTTTCGTCCGCTTTCTGCGCGGAATCTGGAATACCCTGAATTTCACCCGCCGCCTGATTCTCAACACGATTCTCGTCATCGTGCTTGCCCTGCTGTTCTCCGCATTTTTTCGATCGACCCCAATCCTCGATGAACAGACTGCATTGGTGCTTGATCCCGAAGGTACGGTCGTCGAGCAATACAGTGCCGATGCAAGTGAACGTGCGCTCGCCGGCCTGACCGGCAATACGGTCAGGGAAATCCAGCTGCGTGACATCTTGCAGGTCATCGATGCAGCCGGGCGAGATCCGAATATCGCTCGCATCGTTCTGGTTCCGGACCAGATGGCCGCCGGGATCTCAACCATGCGCGAGATCGGTCAGGCGCTGGATCGATTCCGCGCCACCGCCAAGGATGTGGTCGTGGTTTCGGAAGGCATGCAACAAGGTCAGTACTACCTCGCTGCACATGCCGACCAGATCTTGCTCGATCCGCAAGGTTCGGTCCTGCTTGAGGGTTTTGCCAACTACCGCAGCTACTACCGCGACGCGCTCGACAAACTCGGCGTCGAGGTGCACCTGATCCGCGTTGGCGAGTACAAATCCGCCGGCGAGCCCTACATTCTCGATCATGCCTCGGACGCCGCCAAGGAAGCCGATCTGTACTGGATGGGCGGCATCTGGAACGAATTCCTCGATGAGATCGCCGCGATGCGAAAGCTGGACAGCGCGGCCATTGCCGATGACATCGCCCAGCTTGATGTGCTGGTGCCGACGTTCAACGGCGACCTGGCCAAGCTGGCTCTCGATCACGGCCTCGTTGACAAGCTCGCGACGCGCCCGCAGGCACGCAAGCTGCTCAGTGATCTTGGCAAACCCGATGACAGCGGCGAGACCTTCCGCCAGGTCAACTGGTCGAACTATCTCGGCATGCAGGTCGCTTCCAGGCTGCCTGATGCGCGGCCCGAGGTCGCCGTGGTCGTCGCCCAGGGCGAGATCGTGCAGGGCGAACAAGCCAAGGGCGATGTCGGCGCGACGACAACCGCAAGATTGCTGCGCCAGGTTCGCGATGACGAGCGGGTCAAGGCTGTTGTGCTGCGTGTCGACTCACCCGGTGGCGATGCCTATGCTTCTGAAATCATCCGTCGCGAAGTCAAATTGATCCAGGAAGCCGGAAAACCCGTCGTCGTATCGATGGGCGACGTCGCTGCCAGCGGCGGTTACTGGATCTCGATGGACGCCGATGAGATCTGGGCGCAGCCAACCACGATCACCGGATCGATCGGTATCTACGGCATGCTGGTGACGATTCCGCAGACTCTGGAGAAACTCGGCATCTACACCGATGGCGTGGCCACCACGCCAATCGCCGGCGCCTTCGATATCCGCCGTCCGCTCGACCCCAAGGTCGAAACGATTCTGACCAGCGTGATCCAGAAGGGCTATCGGGATTTCATCGGCAAGGTGGCTTCAGCGCGCGGCAAGACCCCGGCTGAAATCAATGCAATTGCACAGGGTCGTGTCTGGAGTGGCTCGCAGGCCAGACAACGCGGACTGGTCGACAAACTCGGCGGCCTGCATGACGCTATCAGCGCGGCTGCCGCCATCGGCAAACTCGGCAACGACTTCCAGACCCGCTACGTCGAACGCAAGATGAGTACCTGGGAGCGCTTTGCCTTGTCGCTCAGCAACAGTGACGCCGCAGTCAGCTTCGGTCGCTGGTCAGGACTGACTTCGCTGCCAACCCGTCTGCTCGCCAGCAGCGAATTGCAACGCGTGCTTGGCATGCTCAATCACCTCGGCGGCAATCGGTTCGGCGTGGTCGCGCATTGCAATTGCGGACTGAACGAGTGACTTGAAACGCTGGAATGAAGGCCATCTCGCTTTTCCCGGGACAGCCAGAAGCGATGTCGTCGATGGCCAGCTTGTCGCCTCAAGGCAACGGCCAATCGGTAATCAGCCGCCACTCTGCTCGTCGATTTCCTTGCTGCGCTCGGCCTCTGCCTTCTTCAATGTCGCTTCAACGGCTTTGGCCTTGTCAAGCGCCTTGAGCTGATCATCGAATACCGTGGGCTTGCGTACTTCGGCTGCTGCCGGTTGGTCGGCGGCCTTGTCCGGCACATCAGATGACGGCGACGAACAGGCAGCGAGCAAGCCAAGGACGAGCAGGCTGGCAGTGAATTTCAGGATTTGTCGTACCATGATCATCTCCGAACTGGCAGGGTGCAGTCGCTGAGTCTGCCTCGCCGACCTGACACGGACAAGCGAAACCGCCGACATGAACGCATCCCGCTGGCGACTCGATGGACAACTGGCCCTGGTGACCGGGGCGAGTCGTGGCATTGGCCACGCCTGCGTGCGCGAACTGGCCGGCCTCGGTGCAGACATCGTTCTCGTCGCTCGCGATGAGCCTTATCTTGAACAGATTCGTGACGAACTGGCCGAGGAATTTCCGCGCAACGCGCTGCATACCATTGGCGCCGATGTCAGCGAGGCCGAACAGCGATTTGAAGTCTTCGATTTCATCGCCGACCTCGGCCTCGATCTTTCGTTATTGATAAACAATGTCGGCATGAACACGCCCAAGCCGACGCTCGATTACAACGAAGTGGAAATTCGCGGAATCATCGAAACCAATCTGATCGCGGCATTCGAAATGTGCCGCCTCGCACACCCCCAACTCGCGCAACATGCGAACGCCGGAATCGTCAACGTCGGCTCGGTATCCGGACTGACCTCGGTACGCACCGGATCACCCTACGGCATGAGCAAGGCCGCCTTGCACCAGGTGACCCGCAACCTCGCCATCGAATGGGCCGAAGACGGAATCCGCGTCAATGCAGTCGCACCCTGGTACATCCGCACCCAACGTTCCGAACCAGCCCTGGCAGATCCGGACTATCTGGAAGAGGTCCTCGAACACACGCCGATGAAACGCATCGGCGAACCCGAGGAAGTTGCCGCCGCCATTGCCTTCCTGTGCCTGCCGGCAGCCTCTTACATCAGCGGTGAATGTATTGCTGTTGATGGCGGGTTTTTGCGCTACGGTTTCTGATTTTTTAGACGGGACAAAGCACGCGCCTTCGTCGCGCGGCATCCCTGCTTTTTTCACTCGCCTCCGGGCGAGCGAGTGAAACCCCGGCAGGCATGCCGCGCCGCTAAGCGGCGTAAACATCAAGAACAAAGTCACTGGGCCCCTGCCTGCGCAGGGGCGACGAGAGATTGGGCGGCGAGGAAAAATCCGACAGGGCTGCCATGCCTGAAAACCTCAGTACAAGGATCACCCGGGGATTGATGTCCGAAAACGGCGAGTCCGCCACGACAATCGCTGCTAGATTGCAACCATGCAAACCGAACATTCCTGCGCAGCCCTCGACCCCGCCATCTGCGAACAAGCCCGGCTGACTCGTGACGCGCGCTTTGACGGCCTGTTCTTCACGGCCGTGAAAACCACCGGCATTTATTGCCGTCCGGTCTGTCCGGCGCCGACGCCGAAAGCATCCAATATCAGCTACTACCCAAGTGCTGCCGCAGCTGCTGCTGCCGGCTTCCGACCTTGCTTGCGCTGTCGGCCCGAGGCTGCACCGGGTTCACCGCTGCATCATGCCAGCAGCGAACTGGTCAAGGGTGCCTTGCGCTTGATCGAACAGGGAGCACTCGATGGGCAATCAGTTTCGGACTTCGCCGCGCGCGTGGGCGTCGGTGAGCGCCAGTTGCGCCGCCTGTTTGATCAGGAACTTGGGGCGAGCCCGCTCGATGTCGCCGCAACTCGGCGTTTGCTGTTTGCCAAGCAACTCCTGGCCGATACCCGCCTGCCGATTACCGCGATTGCCGGAGCGGCAGGTTATGCCAGCCTGCGTCGCTTCAACGCCGCGTTCGTCGATGCTTACAAAAAGCCGCCGCGGGATTTTCGCCGTGGCAGCAGCCGCGGCAAGACTGACAATGCGATCGAACTGCGTTTGCCATATCGCGCCCCGTATGACTTCGCCGGCTTGCTTGCATTTTATGAACGCCGGACCATTGCGGGCGTCGAAAGCGTCAATGAGCATGGCTACCGCCGTAGCTTCGTCATTGATGATGAACCGGGCTGGTTCAGCGTCTCGCCGATCTCCGGCGATTCCGCATTGCGTTTGAGTGTGCATGGTGTGCGACCGCTGCAGCTTGGCCATCTGGTCAGCCGTGTGCGTCGCATGTTCGATGTCGACGCCGACCCGGTCACGATCATGCAGACGTTGCAGCGCGACCGGCGCTTGCGGCCTCTGGCGAAGCGCTGGCCAGGTCAACGCCTGCCCGGCGCATGGGACGGCTTCGAACTCGGCGTGCGCGCCGTGCTCGGCCAGCAGATCTCGGTAGCGGCTGCGCGCACGTTGGCAGCGCGTATCGTGAAGCGCTTCGGCACTTCTCATCCGTCCGCTGAGGAGGTCGGGCTCGGAGGCTTGTTTCCGACACCCACAGCACTGGCCGACGCGCCGCTCGAATCGATTGGCGTGACGCGTGCGCGGGCAGCGACGATTCGAAGTCTGGCTCAGGCATGCGTTGACGGCCGCGTCGATTTTTCGGCACAACAAACGCTTGAGGAAACCGTGACGCGATTATGCAGCTTGCGCGGTATCGGCGCGTGGACAGCGCACTACATCGCGATGCGCGCGCACTCGCACCCGGATGCATTTCCTGCAGGAGATCTTGTTTTGCGCAAGATCGCCGGAGACGGCACAGCCATCAACGAAAGCGCCATGCAAGCGCTCGCCGAAGCCTGGCGACCGTGGCGAGCGTATGCCGTGATGTTGCTTTGGCGCAGCGCCGGCTGAAGTGGATGCGGTTAGCGATAGGCGCTTACCGCGAACCGCTAACGGCCTCCAGTCAAATTCCAGGAGAGACAAACCATGTCAGCTAGAAAGAATGAAATGCCGCTTCTCTACGACATCATCGATTCGCCCATCGGCGCGATCGTGCTCGCAGGGACTGACGAAGCCTTGAGTTTCGTCGGTCTTCCGGAATCCCGGCAGCCATTGGTGATACCGCCCGAATGGGTGCGCAAACCGAATGCGTTTTCGCGAGCGAAACGGCAACTCGCTGCCTATTTCGACGGTGAGCTGATCGAGTTTGACCTGCCGCTCGCAGCGCAGGGAACCGAATTCCAGCAACGCGTGTGGAAGGCCTTGCGCACGATCCCTTATGCAACAACGATCAGCTATGGTGAACTCGCCCGACGCATCGGCAATCCGAAAGCGAGTCGCGCCGTCGGCCTGGCCAATGGCGCCAATCCCCTGTCGATCATCGTGCCTTGCCATCGTGTCATTGGCGCGAATGGATCCCTGACCGGGTACGGCGGCGGACTCAAGGCGAAGAAGCATTTGCTCGATCTCGAGCGTCGTCATGCGCCACGAGACCCGTTCAGTCTGGTCTCCTGAAGTCAGCGCGGGCAATCCCTGGCGCGCTGTCGCAACGATTCGAGCTCGCGGCGAACCTGATCACTGGTATCGCTGAACGCATAACGCAAACGACGCTCTGCATCGTCAATACGTTCGCCGAAGAATTGACACAATTGCGCGCCGTTGATTCGCGCGCACGGATCTTCAACCCAGACATATGCCGTGCCGAGCTGGCCGTAGACCGAGCGATCTGTTGGCGGTTTGCGCAAGCCGGGCGCGGAAACTCCAATACCATCGCTTCCGGCATACGCCCCGGCAAGAGAATTCTGCGGAACGCCAAGCATGCCGAGCGGAACCGCTCGCTGCTCTCCGCGCCCGCTCTCACTGAGATAGCGACTGCCGTCTTCGCGTCGGCACAAGATTGCGCTTGCGCCGGGCTTTACAACCGCTCTTGCCCGAGATGGTGGCTGAGTTGGCACCAGGGCTTTCGAATCCGGCTGCGGAACAGGACTTGCCGATGGATTCGCCGTCGATGCACGAGACGGCTCCGGCAACTCGATTTTCCTGCCGCTTTCGTTCCCTTTGCACGCCGTATCCTGAAACTTGATGACGCCGTCTTCGCCCACACAACGGAATACGGTGACCGCACCGGTCGGCCCGGAATGCGTAGCCACGCACAGCAAGGTCAGGATGAGCAGGAAGCGTTGCATGGAACAAGCATAGGCGATCCAGCGGGTCGAAAAGAACAAGGGCGACCGTAGTCGCCCTTGTTGATCACCTCACCCGCTGTTAACGCTTGGTGTCCCTGGCTACGGCCTGCGCATCATCCAGCGCACGCTTGGCATTGGCCTTGGCGATTTCATGAGTTGCGTTTGCCTGATCCTTGCAGACCACAACCTGACCCGAGGCCATCGATTCGCATTTCTCCAGAGCGATCTTGAGATCTGCATCAGCCTTGGCCACGGCAAGGTCGTAATCGGCCTTGGCTTGGGCATGGATCGTATCCGCGCGAACCTCGGCGACATCCTGATTGGCTTCGTCTGCGGTGCTCATCGCTTCATCGGTGGCGGCATTGATCTTTTCGTTGGCCTTGGCGTCAGCTTCGGCCACATCGGCGCGGGCCGCTTCGCGTGCGGCGTCGAGTTTCTGCTGAGCTTCAGCGGAGGTCTGCGCAGCGTCCTGGCGGGCCTCTGCAACATCTTCAGCGGCCTGCTGGCGCGCCTGATCAACATCGCGTTGAGCCTCGACAGCAGAGTCCTGCTGGCTGCAGGCGCTCAGTCCAAGAACGGCAGCAAGGGTAGAAACGAGCAATACAGATTTCATCGTGTTGTTCTCCAATGTGTAAGCGGTTCGCCCGGGCAAATTCGCAACAACCCGGACACCACGCAGCGTATTGGAGCGGTCGAATCGTGAACCTGCTCTGTGCGCGCAAAATCCGGTTCAGCGCGCGGACACATTCAGCCATCCAGGCGAGACGAAATCGAAATGCCAGATGGCTGGCTCTTTCATCAGTGCAGCGTCTTGTAAACCTCGGGATCATACGCATCGACCTGGATCACTTCGTTGCGCGCATCGCGGGCGTCATTGAGGCGATCGTATTCATCCTGAGTGATGACCCCTGCGGCGAGACCAAGGTCATCGAGCATGTGTCCCGGTGCGCGATCCAGATTGCCGGCACGCACGGCATCGCGCAGCTTGGTTTCGATCGGCAAGGCGCCAACCGCTTTGTCCAGCGCAGCTTCGAGAGTTCCGAGACCGGGCTGGTCGGCGGGCGGCAGATAGACATCCTGAGTCAGCGTCTTGCGCGCTTCGCGATCCTCAAGGATGTCGCGGGCGACACGGCCACCGATGCGATCGTTTGGTGGCCGGAAACGTGCGCCAAGCGGAAAGATCAGCACGCTGAGCAAACCGGCCGCCGATCGATTGGGTAAATTCTCCAGCACACCGAGCAAGGCTTCCTGCACGCGATACAGACACAGTTCGACCGACCAGCGCACGAGCGCGTAGTTGGCCGTGGTCTTGGCTTCATCGTGATAGCGCTTGAGTGCGGCCGAGGCCAGATACAGATAAGCCAGGCCATCGGCGAGTCGACCGGAGATTTTTTCGCGGCGCTTGAGCGAGCCACCGAGCGTGCCCATTGCGGGATCCGAAACGATCGTGAATGCCGCCGAGAAACGTGACAGGTGCTGGTAATAGCGGGCGGTATCCTCGGTTTGCGGTACGCCAGCCAGACGCGATCCGGTCAGGGCCAGCAACAGGGTACGCACCGAGCGCGTGACGAGCAGGTTGACGTGACCGAAGATGGCGAGATCGAATCCTTTCAGATCCTTGTTTGCCACCGAGTCGATTTCCTTCTGCACGAAAGGATGGCAGCGGATTGCTCCCTGCCCGTAGATGATCATCGATCGGGTAAGGATATTCGCACCTTCCACGGTGATGCCGATCGGCACCGCATCCCAGGCGCGAGAAAGTTTGTTGCGTGGCCCGCGCTGGATCGCGCTGCCCGCACGGATATCCATGGCGTCGCTGATTACCTGGCGCATCGCTTCGGTCAGATACGCCTTGGCGATCGAGCCGATCACGGCAGGTTTTTCCCCGGCATCGAGTGCGCCGCAGGTGAGATCGCGGGTCGCCGTCATCAGGTAGGTCAAACCGGCAATCCGTGCCAGCGGCTCCTCAATTCCTTCAAAGCGACCAATCGGCGTATCGAATTGCTCACGTACCGTCGCATAGGCACCACAAATGCGCGTAGCCATCTGCGCGGCGCCGATACTCAATGCCGGCAGTGAAATTGAGCGGCCGGCGGCCAGCGATTCCATCAGCATGCGCCAGCCGTGACCGACACCATCCATTTCACCGATAACGGCATCAAATGGAATCCACACATCGCGCCCGACCGTCGGACCATTGTGAAACGGCACGCCCATCGGATCATGACGCTGGCCGATCTCGATTCCTGGCGTATCTCGCGGGATCAGGGCGCAGGTGATGCCGCGATCCTCGACATCGCCAATCAGGTGATCGGGGTCCTTGAGCCGGAAGGCGAGACCAATCAAGGTCGCCACCGGTGCCAGAGTGATGTAGCGCTTCATCCAGTTGCAGCGCAAACCGAGCACTTCCTTGCCATCGATCATGCGTTTCTCGACGATGCCCTCGGATTGCGTGGCGGCGGCGTCGGAACCGGCCTCGGGGCCGGTCAGGGCAAAGCAGGGAATCTCCGTGCCCTCGGCCAGCGGCCGCAGATAGCGTTCCTTCTGTGCCTCGGTGCCGTAGTGCAGGAGCAGTTCGCCAGGGCCGAGTGAATTCGGCACCATCACGGTCACCGCGGCAGTCACCGAGCAACTCGATATGCGCGTGACGATGCGCGATTGGGCAAGCGCAGAAAATTCGAGGCCGCCGTATTTTTTCGGAATGATCATGCCGAACAGGCGAAAATCTTTGATCTGCTGCCAGGTTTCGGGTGACAGATCGCGGCGTTGGTAAACCTCCCAATCATTGACCGTGCGACAGAATTCATTGACCGGGCCGTCAAGAAAGGCCTGCTCTTCGTCGCTGAGCGGTTGCTCTTCGAAATCAAGCAATTTCTGCCAATCCGGCATGCCCGAAAACAGATCGGCATCCCACCAGACCGTACCTGCCTCCAGGGCAATGCGTTCGGTGTCACCGAGTCGCGGCAATACCTTGGCGAAGATTGGCATGACAAAGCGCGAGATCAGGTTTCGACGCAGGGCCGGAATGCCGAACAACACGGCAAATGCTGCGAGCACAACGACGACGATCATGAAGGCGGTCGGCGAAGCGATCCCGGTCAGGCGCCAGCCGATCAGGATGACTGCCGCCGAACCGACCCAGGCCAGAAAGGCAAAACCACGAAATGCCAAAACAAGAAACACCAGCAAGGCCAGCGCGAATGCAATCCACATGGGAAAATCTCCGGGCGAGTATCGTCTGATTATGCGCCAATTGATCAGCGATGCCTTGATGATCCCGTTCGAGAAAACACGCTGACCGTTTATTCCTTGCGCTCGGCATTTCCGCGCAAAAACAATCGATAGGCCGGGTTTTCGCTTTCGTCACAATGCGGATAGCCGAGTTTGTCGAGAAACTTGCGGAATGCCTTGTTGCTTGAATCGGCAACCTGGATGCCGACCAGAATGCGGCCGTAGTCGGCACCTTCGTTGCGATAGTGAAACAGTGAAATATTCCACTCTGGGTTCATCGCCGAAAGAAAGCGCAATAGGGCGCCGGGCCGTTCGGGAAATTCGAAGCGATAGAGACGCTCGCTTTCGGAACTGGCCGAGCGCCCACCGATCATGTGACGCAGATGCTGCTTGGCCAGCTCGTCGTTGCTCAGATCAAGCGTGGCGAACCCTTCGGCTCGCAATGTGCGGGCAACCCGTTTTCGATCATTGCTGCCATTGACTTGCACGCCGACAAACAGGTGAGCCTGATCGAGATCGGCAATTCGGTAGTTGAACTCGGTGATGCTGTTTCCTTCCAGTGCATCGCAAAAGCGCCGAAAGGAGCCGCGTTGCTCCGGAATCGTCACCGCAAACACGGCCTCTCGGGATTCGCCGACCTCGGCGCGCTCGGTGACAAAGCGCAGACGATCGAAGTTCATGTTGGCGCCACAGGCGACCGCGACGACGGAGCTGCCCTTGACACCCTGCTTTGCCGTCCACGCCTTCATCCCGGCGATGGCCAGCGCGCCGGCCGGTTCAAGAATGCTGCGCGTATCCTGAAAAACATCCTTGATCGCTGCGCACACCGCATCGACGTCAACGCGGACAATCTCGTCAACCAGCTCCCGGCACAGTCGAAATGTTTCCTTGCCGACCTGTTTGACCGCGGTACCGTCGCAGAATAATCCGACATCCTTGAGCTTGACCCGTCGACCTGTCTCAAGGGATTGCGCCATCGCGTCGGAATCGCTGGCCTGGACACCAATGATTCGGATCTCGGGGCGTACCGCCTTGATGTAGGCGGCGATGCCGGAAATCATGCCGCCGCCCCCGATCGCCACAAAGACCGCTTCGATCGGCCCTGGATGCTGGCGCAGGATCTCCATGCCGATCGTGCCCTGCCCGGCAATCACATCGGGATCGTCGAACGGATGCACGAACACAAGCTTGTGCCGCGAGGCCAGAACATCCGCATGCGCCTTGGCATCGGAATACGACTCGCCGTGAAGGACGATTTCGACCCACTCGCCGCCAAACGAGCGCACCGCATCAATCTTGAGCTCGGGCGTCGTCACCGGCATCACAATGACCGCTGTGCAGCCAAGGCGCGCAGCGGAAAGAGCGACACCCTGGGCATGGTTGCCGGCCGAGGCCGCGATCACGCCACGCCTCAGCTCCGCCTGACTCAGCCCGGCCATCTTGTTGTAGGCCCCGCGCAACTTGAACGAGAACACGGGCTGGGTGTCTTCACGCTTGAGCAAGACGGTGCATCCGGTTCGCGCGCTCAAACGCGGCGCGAACTCGAGCGCGCTTTCCCGGGCAACGTCATAGACGTGCGTGGTAAGGATTTTTTTCAGGTAATCGACAGGCATGGTCAGCGTTGCCTTGCATCCGGAGGCAGCGCTTCAGATTAGCAGCTCACGCCGATGGAGTCCGACTTCCAGGACAGGAAGTTCATGCGCCGGCTCAGTGGGCCGGTAGCGCGATCCAGCGCAACTCAGTTGGCGCCGGATTCATCCAGCTTGAGATCTTCCATCGCCCAGATGAATTCCAGCGATATCACGTTGGCCTTGCCTGCATCCACGCGCGCCTTGCACTTGAAATTCTGGGTGAACTCCGAGGCAAGGCCGCGATCGAACACGACGGGAGTGGACAGGTGCCAGATATCGGTCGTTCCGGCTTCCTGCGCGGCACTGGCAGCCAACTTGGCCGCATCCAGATCGAAGGTCTTGCCTTGCAGGCGCTGATTGGCCTCGGCGACACAGGCATCGGCGGCCGCTTTTCCGGGCCCGGAACCCGCGCAAGCACTCAACAGAAGGAAAATACAGATCGCAAGAATTGGACGCATGGGCAACCTCGGCTTTTCAGGCACGTAACGTGACGCGAATCACGGCATGAAGATGACTCGAAGTATAGGCCCTGTCCAGTCGATCCCATGTCGCGGCGCAACACGGGATCGCGTGAATCAGTAGCGCGGCACGCTCTGATCGATCTCGCTGGACCAGGCGTCGATTCCCCCGCTGACGTTGTGTACCACGCGAAACCCTTTCTCGCGAAAGTACTCGGCTGCGCGCTGGCTGGAGTTTCCGTGGTGGCAGATGAAGGCGAGTGGGGTCTCCTTCGGCAACTTCAGCAAACGCTCATGCGAATCGGCATCAAGCACTTCGGCACCAGCAAACGCAGCGATCGCGCGCTCCTCGGCCGGGCGTACATCGATGACCGTTATTGCCGCCTCATCGAGGAAACGCTTCAGCCGCTGCACATCAAGCGCATGCACACGCGGCGGCGCGGCGGGCAAGTCAATCGACAAACCCTCGCCCTGCGCGGTTTCTGTCCATCCGATGCGGGCACCCTTGGCACGTTGCGCACTGGCCGGATCGAAGCGCACTTCGATACCGCTGGCCAGCGCGAGGATTTCATTACCCTGGGTTTCGCGAAGCTGGAATTGCGGCTGGAATCGCTCATCGATGGCCAGAAACAACCCCATGCCCTCGGCATCGTTGAGTGCATTGCGAATCTGCACGGCCGCTTCATCGCTGATCGTAATCTCCGGCGGCGTGCGATCCGGTTGCGGCAGCCCAAGCAAACTGTGCAGTTCACCGCTGGCGGCCATGCCCTGGACGATATCGGCGCCGCCGATCAGCTCACCGTCCACATAGAGCTGTGGAACCGTTGGCCAGTTGCCAAATTCCTTGATGCCCTGGCGAATGGTCTCGTCACTGAGGACGTCGAAGGTTTCGTAGTCATCAAGCAAGCCGTTCAGCGCGCTTACCGTTGCAGCTGAAAAGCCGCAACTTGGCGCGTCACGCGTGCCCTTCATGAACAACATCACACGGTGATTGGCGAGCATCGACTCGATGCGCTGACGAACAGGTTCGGCGTTGGACATGATCATTCCTCAAAATCGGCACAAGAATTCGAAACCCAGATGGGTGCTGTTCGTCGGTGGAACAAGGGGCAGCATCGCGACGGTCGCAAATCGCCATTGATCCAAAGGTTTCGTTGACCGCCTAAAATACTGGATAATTCGCGGTCCAGGGGAATATGCCACCGTCAGGGGATACGACATGATTCGCAAGTTGCCGCTCTGCATCGCTTTCGCGCTTTCCGCTACCGCCTATGCACAGCCTGCGTCCGAGCCGGTTTCCGGCGATGCAACCATCCCACTCACCTATGTGGGCTCGAACGCCCGGGTATCGCTGGGCATCAACAATGACGGCGACGTCCTTGGCGAAATCCTCGCCATTCTCGGCAAAACCGACGAATCCGCGTGGCTCGGCGAACTCTGGTTTGGCCAGGGCGGTGCTGGCGGTCTGCAGATTGGCTACAACCGCCTGAGCGGCAATGCCGAGAGCGATTCGGCAACGGTCTGGAAATTCTTTGCTGCCGGCGACCAGAACCGCTTCAAGGATCGCAAGGCCACACTCGGCCTCGGCTGGGAGCGAAATGACCTCTTTTTCAGCACCTACATCAGCCATGCGACCAGCGGCAGCCGCCTGGTCGACGCGCGCCTGCTCAGCGATACCACCACGATCAGCGGCAGCGACGAGATCGGCGACTATACCCAGAGCCAGACCATCGATACCTTGATCAACGCGTTTGAACACCCCTATGAGAACGGCATCGGGCTGCGCTTTGGCTCCTATTTTGATCAGCCACTGTTGCGCGTTCGCGGCGGCTTCGACTACGAAAAGGGCAAGTTCAGTTCGGATCAGTCGACCTTTTCGCTCGGGGTCGACAAGCTGTTCCGCAACAATCCATTCAGTCTTTCGCTACAGGGCGAATACGCGCGCAAATCCGGTGATTTCGAAGTCGACAAGTCCGACACTCGCGGCTGGTTGCTGGTGCGCTACGACTTTGCCAAGAACTACCGCGCTCGCGAGCCGTTCAAACTGGTTGAAGTCAGGAGCCCAGCACCCGCGCCCGCCCCTGCCGAAGCGCGCGTGGTGCGCAATGATGTGCGCCTCGATGGCGATGCCTTCTTCCGCTTCGATCACGACGAACTCAATGCCGACGCGATTGCCGCTCTGGATGCGCTGATCGGCAAGCTCGCCTCGGATGCGCGGGTCAGCCGCGTCAGCGTCGTCGGTCATACCGATTCGGTCGGTCCCGAAGCCTACAACCAGAAACTCTCCGAACGCCGCGCTGCCAGTGCCAAGGCGTATTTGATCAGTCGCGGCATCCCGGCCGATCAAATCGATACTCGCGGCGATGGCGAACTCAATCCCAGTCATCCGAATGACACTGCGGAAAATCGCCAGAAGAATCGTCGCGTCGATGTCGAATTCCTGACCATCGAGGAAACCACGGTGCCGGCGGCCGAGCCCGCAGCGGTGCCCGACAAGGTCGAATGGGTGCGCGAGCCGGTCAAGGCCAATCCCGCCTGGATCGAGCGTGCCTTGCGCAATCCGGGCGAACACAAGCGCACCGTTGATGTGTATCGCTTCGAGGAGTCAACGACCACAACCACGCTGGGCCCGCGCGAATACCTCAACGGCGTGCCAAGCGCGGCCGACGACGCGATCACGGTGGACTTCGAATCGATCGCCAACCTGATCGACGTGCTCGCCAATGACAGCGATCCGGACAATGACCCGCTGACCATCACCGCGGTTTCCTCGCCGGCACATGGCACTGCTGAAATCTCCGCGGGCGGTATCAGCTACACGCCGATGGCGGGCTATTCGGGTGCCGACAGCTTCACCTACACGATCAGCGACGGTCGCGGAGGTACCGCGACGGCCTCGGTTTCGGTGACCGTGAATCCCGCAGCGGAATCGAACCGGCCGCCGATTGCGGTCAACGATGATGACAACGTCCTCAAGGGCTATGACAACGATATCGATGTACTCGCCAATGACAGCGATCCGGATGGCGATCCGCTGACCGTCATCTCGGTCGAGCACACCGGCCCCGGTCTGGCCACCATCACCATCAACGCCGACAACACGATCCACTATCAGTCGATCCACGGTTTCTCCGGCTACGACAGCTTCAGGTACACGATCTCGGATGGCCGTGGCGGGACCTCTACGGCGGCGGTCAGCGTTCTTGTGTTCGAGATTACCCCCGGCTGAGTATGAGCAGGTCCACGATGCGCATGGTCAGGGCAATTGGAATTGCCCTCATGATCACGCTGGCGCCGATCACGGCTTATGCGTGTGGTACGCTTGCCCCTGCGCAACAACGGGAGCTTGATCGAGCCGAACTCGATGCGCTGCGCAAATCCGTAGTCAGAAAGGTCATGACTTCCGACCTGATCTTTGTCGGCACGGTGAGCGCATTGCAGCGTCCAAATTTGAAAACCGATCAGCCAGGGCAAGTGACGTTCGTAGTCTCGGAAACCCTCAAGGGGTCATCTTGCGCAACGATCGAATTACCCTGGATGGTTGAGTTTGTCATTTCCTGCAGACCCGCAGACATGTTCGGCAATGTCGGCTTCGCCGACAAGCTGAGCTATATCGTTTATGTTACAGGCGGTCGAATCACGCGATCGGCAGACACGCGCCGATCGGGCAACTCGAGCTCTTTGAGCTTTGCGGAGGAACGCAAGATCGTCTTAGCAGCCAGCTCTAAAAGCTAGCAGATTGGTTAGCCCAGTCGACTGGCAATTATCGAGTGAGCAACCGGTTCGATGACGTCAACCCACAGGGAGTACTGCGCAGCCGAGGGATGCAGCCCATCACTCGCCAGCAGCTGACGTCCCGCGTCGCGCGAGATTTCGGTTACATCGATCCAGTGGCTGCCACGATCCCGGCAAATGGCCCGCGCCGCCGCGTTGAACGCGTCGATTTCTCCAGCCACCTTGACCGCATCGATGCCCTGGGCCCGGGCAAACGCGGTGGTCGCCCAGTCCGGAATAGAGATGACCATCACCGCCGCTGGTTTGCCTGCAGCGATGCGCACCGCAAAATCCAGCAGTGCGCTGAACTCTTCGCGGTAATTGTCGAGATCGCGGCCACGATATTGATTGTTGACGCCAATCAGCAGACTGACCATCGCATACGGCGGATCGAACTCGCGTGCATCGATGGCTTGCAGCAACTCGTCACTAGTCCAGCCCGTGGTCGCGACGATATCCGGATCGACCAGCTCGACGCCGCGCTCACGCAAGCGAGCGGTCAATTGCGCTGGCCAGCGCATCGATTCGGTCACATCCTCACCGATCGTGTAGGAATCACCAAGGGCGAGAAAGCGCCGCTCGGAATCGGCTACAGCCATTGCAATCTCCGCAAGCGCCTGATCAGGCAACGTGACGTGAGCGCCGATTCGCTTGTGCCGTTCTGCTCAACGCACTCTCGATGCGCTCGAATACATCGGCGATGACGTTCGCCTCGGGGAGCAGTGTAATCCGGAAATGATTCCGGTAGTCCACATTAAAACTCGACCCCGGGACAATCAGGACACTTTCGCTTTCGAGCAAGTGCAAGGCAAACGCCTCGTCATCAAATGCTTCGATCAGATCCGGCTTGATTCCGGGAAACGCGTACAGCGCACCTGCCGGGGCCACCACATCGAGAAATTCGCTGCGCTCGACCGCATCAAGGACGGCTTGACGCGATGCATGCAGGCGTCCGCCAGCGGTGGTCAATGCACTGATCGTCTCGGCGCCTTGCAAGGCAGGCTCGATCGCCCACTGTCCGGTCACATTGCCGCAAAGACGCAGCGCTGCGAGCAGATCGAAGGCATGCAACATGTCGGCAATTCGCGAGTCGCTGCCGGATACGCTGAACCAGCCGACCCGGTAGCCGCAGGCGCGGTGGACCTTGCTCAACCCACCAAAGCTGATGCAGGGCAACTCGCCGGCGAGTACCGCCAAGGGCTGGAAAACCGCATCGCCATAAAGAATGCCGTCGTAAATTTCGTCAGCCATGAGGACCAGCTGATGACGTTCGGCCAGTGCCACCACCTCGGCCAGCAGTTCAGGTGAGTAATTGGCACCGGTGGGATTGTTCGGATTGATCAGCACGATGGCGCGTGTGCGCGGCGTGATCAGCGCCTCCATTTCAACCACATCCGGCCAGTGATTGCGCTCGGCCGGACACGGATAGTGCACGGCCTTGCCGCCATTGAGGATGGTCGCGGCCGTCCACAACGGATAATCCGGGGCAGGAATCAGCACTTCATCTCCGGGTTCGAGCAGAGCGCGCAAGCTGAGGTCGATCAGTTCACTGACGCCGTTGCCGATGAAGACCCGGTCTGCGACTGCAGTCGATGATCCGCGGCTGCGTTGCTGGGCTGCGATCGCTTCTCGCGCCAGCGGCAGGCCTTGTTGCTGGCAGTAGGCTTCGCTGCGCGGCAAGGCGCGGCTGACGGCTTCGCGAACATGCGCCGGTGCCTCGAAACCGAACGCTCCGGGGTTGCCAATATTCAAGCGGACGATGTCGCGGCCTTCGGCTTCCAGCTCGCGAGCGCGATGGCTGAGGGTGCCACGAATTTCATAGCGGACTTCGTTGAGTCGCGAGCTGGTCTTGATGGATCGTTGGGACATGGCCGATGGGAAAAGTGGAGGCTCTTCGGCATCTTAGCAATACCGTTGCTGCGCTGCACACAAGAAAATTCCGGAATTTCCCACGCAACCTTTTCCGCCTTGGTGGCATCTCATTGAGCGCATTACCGGGACAATGCCCATACCTTCGGCAGATGCGAATGCCGCGGCGCAGCATTAAAGTCCCGGCGAAATCCGCATTGACAGAATGAGTTATGGTGTTATAGTCACCTACAACACTAGCCAAACAACACGGTGTATCCATGTTCCGCCTGACCTCACTCCTACCGCTTTCCCTTGCCCTGATGGTTGCCCTCGCCGGCTGCTCAGGCGCCTCTGCGCCGACGGATACCGTCGCGAAGAAGGCCGAAAACAAGGATGTGCAAGCCGTTGAAACGGCCCGTGTGGTCCAGGGAGAGCTGACCGCGCGCTATGCCGCCACCGCGACCCTGCAGGCCGAGCACGAGGCCAAGCTGGTCAGCGAAGTACCTGGCACGGTATTGAAATTGCTGGTCGAGGAAGGAGATCGGGTTACCAAGGGTCAATTGCTGGCGCGCATCGATGCCGAGCGCAGCCGCCTGCAATTGCGCGAGGCCGAGGCCGATCTGCAGCGCCGCAAGAACGATGTTGACCGTGGTGAAAAGCTGCTCGAACGCAAACTGATCGCGGCCAATACCCAGGATCAGGCCGAATCCGATTTCGCCATTCGCCGCGCCGATGTCAATCTGGCCCGCCTTCGCGTTGACAAGAGCGAAATCCGCGCACCATTCGATGGCGTCATTACCCGCCGCTGGGTCAAGCAAGGGCAGCTGATGGCGGCCAACGATGCCGTCTTCGACATCGCCAATTTCGATCAGTTGCGCGCCGAGTTGCGCGTGCCGGAGCGCGATGCGGTCGCCATTGCTGCCGGTCAACCGGTCGATTTCACCGTGGATGCGCTGGGCAATCGTCACTTCCAGGCCAAGGTCGAGCGCGTGGCTCCGGTCGTTGATCGTGATAGCGGCACGGTCAAGGTGACGGTAAACATCGACAATCGGGATCGCAGCCTGCGTCCGGGCCTGTTCACGCGCATGGACATCTCGTTTCTGCACCTGACCAATGCCGTGCTGATGCCGAAAGCCGCCGTCCTCGGTAGCCGGGGTGCCGAAATCGCCTATGTCATTGAAGACGGCAAGGCGCATCGACAGACGATCCGTACCGGCTATGACAGCGGATCGCGCGTCCAGGTACTCGAGGGCCTTGTCGCCGGAGCCGAGGTCGTGGTCACCGGGCAAGCTTCGTTGAGCGAAGGCAGCCTGGTCGACGTACTCAAGAACGAGTCGGACACGCAAATCGCCCAGAACCAGACCCGTGCACTCGCCAAGATCGAAAAAAGCGGCGGCTGAACCCGCCGGGGTGATGATTCGCCGGTAGAATCACGGCGATGAGCGAACCCTCCGAATCCCTGCTTGCCCATATCGGTTGGCGTGGCGAACTACCGAAACCTCCTGCCGATCAACCTGGCTTGCGCGTCGCGCGCGTTATCGCCCAGCATCGCGCCGGCTATGAATTGCACGACGGCGATCACGCCTTCAACGCACAACCTGCCCCGCGCTTCATCAAGCCGGGCATTGATCCGTGCAGCCGACCGGCAGTAGGCGATTTCGTCATGGTCACCTCGGCCAAGCCGCCGATGATCGAACGCATCCTTCCGCGGCGCAGTGAGCTGGCTCGCGCAGCCGCCGGCGAACGTCATCTGCGTCAGTTGATCGCGACCAATATCGATACCGTGATGATCATCAGCGGCCTTGATGGCGACTTCAATCCTTCGCGGATCGAGCGCTATCTGATGCTCGTCGAAGGCAGTGGTGCAAAAGCCGTCGTGGTGCTGACCAAGGCCGACACCTCCGACGCGGTCGAGTCCACGCAGCAGGAATTGCGCAAGCGCGTTTCAGCGAGCACCGCCATCCATGCGATCAATGCAAAATCCGCCGACAGCATCGGCGTCCTTTCCGAGTATTTCGGTCCCGGCACCTCGACTGTACTGGTTGGCTCTTCCGGAGTCGGCAAATCAACCTTGACCAACACCCTGCTCGGCGAGACCCGCCAGGCCACCAATGCGGTACGCGAAACCGACAGCCGCGGTCGCCACACGACCACCTATCGCGCCCTGATCCAGTTGCCGAGCGGCGGTTGTCTGATTGACACGCCCGGCATGCGCGAGATCAAGTTGACCGGCGAGGAAACCCTCGATGGCGACCAATTTGGCGATATCGAGGAGCTCGCCCAGACCTGCCGGTTTGGCGATTGCAGCCATCTCAGCGAACCTGCTTGTGCCGTTCGCGCCGCACTCGAAGATGGCCGCCTCGACAATGCACGCTGGCACAACTACCTGAAACTGCGCGACGAGCTTTCCGTAGCCGCCGACAGCCTCGAAACCCAGCTTCGTCGCAAGACCGAAAACCGCGTACTGACCAAGTCCCTGAGCCGACGCAGCGATGAGAAATTCGAACGCAGATGAACGCACGCGCCACCCCCAGGGCCATGCTGATCCCGTTCGAGTGAAACGCTAACCCCTGGCAATCTCCCATGAGCAAAAGCGCTGACAGCCTCGATCATCATTCCCGCCTCGACGCGCAACTGGTGGCTGCGGTCCGCAGTATCCGCATCCTCGGCTCGATCAGTTGGCCAGCCTCGGCCCAAGCCGCGTTTCTCGCATCATGGCAAACCGGCAAGCCGCAGTTGCCTGAAATCGACTATTTGCCGAGCGACCATTCCGCCGAGCGCGAGCAGATCATCGCGATCCACGATGCAGCGGACCCCGGGCATCCAGTGGGAGACTACATCCGGCGCAATGCGCAATCCTGGCGTGTCGCCACCGAATTGCTCGATGCCGCTGGCACCCACGCGCTGACGACGCACTCGATCGAGCTCTATGGGAAACCTGATTCACGCGTGCCGGGCAGCGAGTTGAGCAATCTCGATGCGGCCAGGCATTTCATCAGCCTCGCCGACGAGCTCGATGGCGAAGTGATGCTCAGCCAGGCCGACTACTGCATCCCCGCAGCGGTTCTGCGCGAGGATCTGCAGCAGCAACTGGACGCCTTTTTCGGCAACGGAACGGTCAGCGTCGAGGTCGATGACCGGCTGATATCGAAAGCCGCAGCCGGCGCCACGCGGATTCGCCTGCGCTCGGCCACCTGCTTTACCGAATACGATCGCAACCAGCTTCTCGAACACGAAGCGTTCGTGCATACGCTGACCGCATTGAACGGTCGACGTCAGCCGAACCTCGCTTCGCTGGGCTTGAGTTCGCCACGCATCACGGCGACCCAGGAAGGCCTGGCCGTGTTCGCCGAGCTGATGACGGGCTCGCTCGATATCGAACGCATCAAGCGCATCAGCCTGCGCATTCTTGCCATTGACATGGCCCTGAACGGTGCCGACTTCATTGAAGTCTTCCGCTTTTTCCTCGATGCCGGACAAACCGAAGCCGAGAGTTTCTCCTCGGCCCAGCGTGTGTTCCGCGGCTCACCGGTCAGCGGAGGCTCGGCGTTCACCAAGGACAGCGTCTACCTGCATGGCCTGCTTTCCGTACATACGTTCTTTCGCTGGGCGTTGAAGAACCAGAAACTGAACCTTTGCCGAAACCTGTTTGCGGGCAAGATGAATCTGCACGATGTGATCGCCCTCGAAGCGGAATTTGATTCCAGCTACATTGCCGCACCGGTCTGGCTGCCGCGCTGGATCCGACATGCCAACGGCCTCGCCACGATGCTCGCGTTCTCGCTGTTTGCCAACAAGATCCGCCTCGATCACGTCGAGGCGGAAGAGTTGGTTCTGGCGCTGTAGCCGCGTTGAATTGCAGGCAGCAAATCAAGCCTGGGCAATGCTGCGTGATATAGTCGAAAACTTCGCCATATCGCCATTCCAGAGGCATCAAATCCGGCCATGACCAGCGAAATCGATCTCCTCAAGCAAGCCGCTCTCGACTATCACCGGCGCGCGCCGGCCGGCAAGATCAAGGTCGTGCCGACCAAGTCCGTGGTCACCCAGCGCGAGCTGTCTCTGGCTTACTCTCCTGGCGTCGCCTTCGCCTGTGAAGAAATCGTCCGCGACCCGAACATGGCCGCCGAGATGACTTCACGCGGCAATCTGGTCGCGGTCATCACCAACGGCACCGCGGTGCTCGGACTTGGTGACATCGGCCCGCTCGCGGCCAAACCGGTCATGGAAGGCAAGGGCATGCTGTTCCAGAAGTTTGCCGGCATCGATGTGTTCGATATCGAGATCAACGAATCCGATCCGCAGAAGCTGATCGAGATTATCGCCAGTCTCGAACCGAGTTTCGGCGGCATCAATCTGGAAGACATCAAGGCCCCCGAATGCTTCATCGTCGAACGCACCCTGCGCGATCGCATGAACATTCCAGTGTTCCACGACGATCAGCACGGCACGGCGATTATCCTCGGCGCGGCCTTCTACAACGCGCTTGAGGTGATCGGCAAGAAACCCAACGAGGTCAAGATCGTTCACACTGGTGCCGGAGCAGCCGGCATTTCGTGCATGGACATGCTCGTCCATCTTGGCGTGCCGAAAGAAAACATCTGGGTCGCCGACCGCAGTGGCGTTATCCATACCGGACGCACCGATCTCGACGAGAACAAGCAACGCTATGCGCGCGACACCGACGCACGCACGCTTGACGACGTCATCGAAGGTGCCGACATTTTCATCGGACTGTCCGGTCCCGGCGTGCTGACCCAGGACATGGTCAAGCGCATGGTCGAACGCCCGATCATTTTTGCTCTGGCCAATCCGACCCCTGAGATCCTGCCGGAACTGATCTGGGAAGTCCGACCCAACGCCATTGTCGGCACCGGTCGCTCGGACTATCCAAATCAGGTCAACAACGCCCTGTGTTTCCCCTATCTTTTCCGTGGCGCACTCGATGTCGGTGCCACCGTGATCAACGAGGCGATGAAGGTCGCCTGCGTCAAGGCGATTGCTGAACTGGCAAGACGCGAGGTTTCCGACGTCGCCCTTCGTGCCTACGGCGGCAAGGCACGTTCGTTCGGAGCCGAGTACCTGATTCCGCAACCGTTCGATCCGCGCTTGCTGGTCGAGTTGTCATCCGCAGTCGCCGTGGCCGCCATGGAATCCGGTGTGGCGACGCGGCCGCTGGACAACATCGAGGCCTATCGCGAACGCCTCAACTCCTTTGTCTTCCGTACCGGCCTGGTCATGAAACCGGTGTTCGAGCGCGCGCGCAACGATTTGAAGCGCGTTGTCTATGCGGAGGGTGAGGAAGAAACTGTCCTGCGCGCGATCCAGCACATCGCCGATGACAAGCTGGCCTGGCCGATCCTGATCGGTCGACCGGCGGTCATCGAGGCACGCATCGAACGCATGCACCTGCGCCTCAAGGCCGGCGAACATTTTGAGGTCTGCAACATCGAGAGCGATCCACGCTTCAAGGAATACTGGATGCTCTACCACAGCCTGCTCGAACGACGCGGGGTGACCCCGGATGCGGCCAAGGCGATCGTACGCTCGCGCTCCACCGTCATTGCGGCGTTGATGGTGCATCGCGGCGAAGCGGATGCCATGCTGGCCGGACTGATCGGTCGATACCACAAGAAATTGCGCTATATCCAGGACATCCTGCCGCTTGATCCGAATGTGCATGCACCTTCGGCCATGACCGGCATGATCAACAACAATGGCGTGTTCTTCTTCGTCGACACCCATGTCAAGCTTGACCCGACCGCCGAACAGATCGCCGAATCCACCATTCAGGCAGCGATCCGCTTGCACCTGTTCGGCGTCGAACCAAAGATCGCCCTGCTTTCGCATTCCAATTTCGGCAGCCACGAAGATGCCTCGGCGACAAAAATGCGCCACGCCCTGGAAATCGTTCGCGAGCGCGCACCGCATCTTGAGATCGAAGGTGAAATGCACGCCGACACCGCCCTCAACGAAGAGGTTCGCGACCGCCTGTTTCCAAACTCGTGCCTCAAGGGCCGGGCCAACCTGTTCGTCTGCCCGAATCTGGACGCAGCCAATATCGGCTACAACATCACCCGGGTCATGACGGAAGGTGTCGGCCTCGGTCCAATCCTCATGGGCGTATCCAAACCGGTACACATCCTGACCCCATCCGCGACCGTGCGTCGCGTCGTCAACATGACCGCGATTGCGGCGGTCGAGGCGCAGATTCGCGCGGCGCAGGTTACCGAAACGACCTGAACGCAGGATCCCTCCTTCGCCTGCATCGTTTCTGCTGCGGGTTTCGCAGCTTGGCGGCTCCTACTCGGCGGGACCGCCAATCTGGCTGGCTGGAGCATGTTTCCACTGGTTTTTGATCCTTCGACCGTCTGTAAGGTCTATTCAACTTCCTTTCGTGGTGAGCGTGTCGAACCATGAGCGGAAATTCGCCTCAGCCGTCATGCAACGTGAGTTCATCCTTCGACAAGCTCAGGACGAACGGTTTTGATTGGGCGTGCCTCGACCAGGAGTTAGGGCAACGCTGATCAAGTGGCGCAATCGTCACGACGCCTGTCTGCGTGCAGATCGCGGCGCGCTGGCGCAGATGCGCTGGCCGTACTTCAAGCCAGCGCAACAAAGAGCTGCGCGCAGACAGGCGTCGCCTAACCGATTGTGTTTGTTGATGCAGGTGGCATTCAGAAGGTCCGCCAGCCGCACCACGCGGCTCGTCAAGGCAACCAGCCTTCACTTCGCCACGCAGCACAACTGGCGAACCTTCTGAGTGCCATGACGATTGCGCCACTTGATCAGCGTTGCATTAGCGGCATTTGGCTCCGTGCCTCCCCCAAGCCGGATCCCTGCTCCTTTGCTAAAACTGTTTTGCGATGCGTAAGGAAAAGCCGCGCAACCCTCAGTTTGTGCCGACGCAACAACGGGCGTACGGTGGAACAATCCAAACAGTAGGGAGACTGTATCGATGTACTGCTCTTGTGCACGACGACGCTGCGCCAGAGCATCGAGGCGCGGGTGGCAATGTACAACTGGCCATGCAGCAGCTGATGGATGAGACGCAACAGGCCATGGTCAATAGCGCCAGCGCGCAAACAGGTTTTCCGTTAGCTGAAGTGAATCTCGTTCATGCGCAAGAGATCTCCCGCAACGCGTCTCAATCGATGTGGAGCGATCTTCTTTACCTTCGAGACGAGAATCCACCTATGGCATTACGCGACTACTGGGCCGCAGACATCGCAATGTTGGTGCGGAAAACACCTGACGGAGGATTGTGTGGACTCGCCTATATTCCTGGCTACGATGCGCCCCAGCCTGCCGGGTTTTCCCCGCTTGCGGTTGGTGTAGCGGTCCATGATTGCACTTTCTCGCCAGCGAATTTCCAACACGAGTTTGCACACCTCCTGGGCGCAAACCACAATCCAGCCAACACCTTGAATACAACGGAGCTGATCTGCTCGGCCTTCGGCCACTGGGCGAACCCGCAGAACGCCAAGAAGAGCGGCAAACGCACAATCATGTCCTATAAAGTCAACAATCCACCGTTGCTGTGTCGCGGCGACTGTACTCAAGTCTTCAATTATTCCAATTCCGAAGTTGACTATATGGGGGACTGGACTTTCCAGACAGGGGTCGTGGACACGAGAGAAAACGCGCGTGTAATTGCTGAAGTTGCACCATTCGCTCGGGACTGGAAACTCAGTGCAGGCCGAATATTCGCCGACGGATTTGAATGAAATGCATGCGGCGCAAATACTGCTTTTGTCTTTCCCCTTCTTGCTGTCGCCCGCACTGGCGGGAAACATCATGGTGCCCGCCGACGTATCGGTGAATCTAGTTGCTGAGCCGAATTCAGGACTGGTTTCTGGTCAGCCGATCACATTTACCCTTTCCGCGACCAATCACGGGCCCGAGCCAGTCGATGTGGTCGCGTTCTCGAGCTCCCAATTTACGAACGAGTTCGAAGTGTTCATCGCGACGACGGATTGCGAAGGTTTGGGGCTTGTCGTCGGGGATACCGAATTCTCCTACTTCTACTATTACGTGTGGGGGTTGACCGATGGGGCACACTTGAAGTCGGTGAAACGCGAATTTGTCATCTCAACCTTGCTTTGAGTCCAAACGCTCCATCCGCCCTGGTATTTGGATTTGAGATGCCAGCTTTTTTCATTGATACCAATCCCAGTAACAACAGCGCCTCGGTGACCTTGCGCCGCGCAGTTGAACCGCCAAAGCCGATCCCCACACTGTCACCACTCGTCTTGATTTTGCTCGCGACACTCCTAGCCTCAGCGGCTTGTCTCCAGCGAATATCACGCGGGTAGTCTCGCCGGCATGGCGCATGGTAGAGACCCACAGGCGTAGCGGAGCAAATCCCCACACCCATCGCACCGCCAAGGTCAGGCACGAATTCTCACCTTCAAGCTCCGGAAAACCCCCGGCGCTCACGTTCGCATGCGGCAATCGGCGCAGACGGTTAAACTAACCGCAAACTGCGTCGCGGCAGCTGCCCGCGCATGGCCATCGTGTCCGGAGAATCCTGAATGAACCAGCTCAACGACATCCTCGATCAAGACCTTGACCCGGTCGAATCAAAGGAATGGATCGAATCGCTGCAGTCGATACTGCAGACCGACGGAACCGAGCGCGCGCACTATTTGCTGCAGCGCATGGTCGAGGAAACCCGGCGTGCCGGTGGCCATTTGCCGTTTCGGCCGACCACCGAGTACATCAACACGATTCCGGCACACATGGAGGCCAAGAGCCCAGGTGATCCGGCGATGGAGTGGCGGATCCGCTCACTGATCCGCTGGAATGCGATGGCCATGGTTATCCGCGCCAATCGCAAACCGGGCGATCTGGGCGGACATATCGCCAGCTTTGCTTCCAGTGCAACGCTTTATGACGTCGGTTTCAATCATTTCTGGCGCGCGCCAAGTGATGAGCACCCTGGTGATCTGATTCTCCATCAAGGTCATTCCAGCCCCGGCATCTACGCGCGCTCGTTCCTTGAAGGCCACATCAGCACCGAGCAACTGGACAATTTCCGCATGGAGGTCCAGGGCAAGGGCAAGGGTTTGCCGTCCTATCCGCATCCCTGGTTGATGCCGGACTACTGGCAGGTACCCACTGTGTCGATGGGTCTGGGACCGCTGCAGGCGATCTACCAGGCCCAGTTCATGAAGTATCTTGAGAATCGCGGCCTGATCGAGAAGAGTGATCGCAAGGTCTGGTGCTTCATCGGTGATGGTGAAACCGATGAGCCGGAGTCGCTGGGTGCGATTTCGCTGGCCGGGCGCGAAGGTCTCGACAACCTGATCTTCGTCATCAACTGCAATCTGCAGCGTCTCGATGGTCCGGTTCGCGGCAACGGCAAGATCATCCAGGAGCTCGAAGGCGTGTTCCGCGGCGCTGGCTGGAATGCGATCAAGCTGTGCTGGGGCAGCTACTGGGATCCGCTCCTCGCCCGCGATACCAAGGGCATTCTGCGCAAGCTGATGATGGAAACCGTCGACGGCGAATACCAGAACTGCAAGGCCTTCGGCGGCGCCTACACGCGCGAACATTTCTTCGGCAAATATCCGGAAACCGCGCAGCTCGTCGCCAGTCTGTCCGATGACGACATCTGGCGTCTGAATCGCGGCGGCCACGATCCGCACAAGGTCTATGCGGCCTACCACCAGGCGGTCAACACCAAGGGCATGCCAACCGTGATCCTGGCCAAGACGGTCAAGGGTTATGGCATGGGCTCGGCCGGCGAGTCGCAGAACATCACCCATCAGCAAAAGAAGATGGATGACACAGCCATCGCTGCGTTCCGCGATCGTTTCAACATCCCGATTTCGGACGACGACCTGCCGAACGTGCCGTACTACCACCCCGGCAAGGATTCGCCGGAGATCGAATACATGCTCGAACGGCGCAAGGCACTCGGCGGCTTTCTGCCGCAACGGCGCATGAAATCCGCATCACTGGAGACGCCGAAGCTTGATGCACTGGCCCAGCTGACCAAGGGCAGCGGCGAGCGCGAAATCTCGACGACGATGGCCTTTGTTCGCGGCATGAACCTGCTCCTGCGCGACAAGGTGCTCGGTCCGCGCATCGTGCCGATCGTCGCCGATGAAGCGCGCACCTTTGGCATGGAAGGCATGTTCCGCCAGATCGGCATCTACGCGCCGTTCGGCCAGAAGTACAAGCCGCAGGACTCCGACCAGCTGCTGTACTACCGCGAGGACCAGAAGGG
>NZ_DASSYD010000066.1:0-22757 GCF_035703485.1 Dokdonella sp.
ATCGAAACTCTGGTAGACACCGTAGTAGGCATTTCCGCTGCTTCGCCTCGCATTGAATTCGCGTCGATAGAGCGGCTTGGCGAGATGACGGATCCCCGGCATTTCGGCGATCTCGTTGGCGATGCGTCGAAAACTTCTGGCCAAATCGCTCATGAAACCTCTCGCCTTGAATGCACGACCCGTTCACATTATTGCCGCCTGTGACGTGATAGCCCATGATAGCGCGCGATCATGGCGCGCGGACACCACAGGGTTCCGCAGCCCACCCGTACAAACATTGGCGCAGTGCCTGGCAGAGCGTACTATTCGGCAGTCCTGCGACAAGGAGCCCCTGATGCACGGTGCCAGCAAGCTGCTTGCCATCTTCGTCGTGCCGGCCTTTTTGGCGGCGTTGTTGAGTGGCGGCTCGGCCTCTCTGGATGCGCATCGACTGATCCTGGCAAGTGTCGGCAACGGTAGCAACGGAGCCTCCGGTTTCAAGTCGACCGGCGACTGTCCGCTTGCCGATTTAACCCACGCGCCACCTGCCTGCATGGAAGCCAACACGCTGGCGACAAGCCTTGGCCAGCACACCCTGCTCTGGCACGAGAACGGCCATGGTCCCAGCGTCGCGATCACCGAACCGATCACGACACAAGCCAATGGCAGCTTTCTTGTCGCGTTCAGTGCCGGCTTCGTATCCAACAACAGCACGCCCACAGACAACAAGGGCAATACGTTCCGGCCCTTGGGCGAAGCGGTCGCCTACCGCTACTACGATGGCGTTTATGACGTGAAACCGTACTATGTGCAATCTGCACATGGCGGCAGCGGACACACCGTCAGCATCGTCAAGAACGGTGTTCCGGCGGGTGAGCTGACCTTGCCTTTTGTCGAGATCAGGAATTTCGGCGCGAACATGCCGATCGTCAAAACCAACTACCCGCAACCGGGCAACGTCCTCACCAGCGCCTCGGTGACGACGACCGGACCGGCCACCCTGCTGGCTTTCTGGTTTGGTGACCAAAGCGGGCTGCATCACAGTGCGATACCGAACAATGGCTTCCAGATCATTGAGAATTTCGTCAACCTGCCACCCGACAGCGCGGTGCAATGTGTCGTCGCCGCGCGTCAGGTGTCTGCGGCCGGTACCTACAATGTCAGTTGGACCACTTTGCCAGAACAAGGCGCTCCACTGTGGTTGATCGCCTTTCCGGCCACTGGCGACAACCTGTTCCTGAATGGCTTTGATTGAAATCCCTTGCAGATTGAATCGCAGCCCATCAATCGCCGTGCGCTGCCGGGGCGAGTCAGAAACCGTGTCTCCGACTGGCCGGTTCGCCTGACATGTGCGGAATAGCCGGCTTTCTCGGCGTCGCCGCGTCGCCCGCTGTGGCGCGCAACGATCTCGAGACGATGATCGCGACACTTGCGCATCGCGGTCCGGATGCCTGCGGTTTTCATGTCGATGACGGCATCGGGCTGGCCCATTCGCGTCTGGCCATCATCGATCCGGTCGGTGGTGCCCAGCCGATGTCCAATCCGCGCGGCAGCGTATGGATCAGTTTCAACGGCGAGATCTTCAACTACATCGAGTTGCGCAAGTCGCTGCAGGCGATGGGCCACCAGTTCCGTACCGAGTCCGACACTGAAGTCATCGTGCATCTCTACGATCGCTACGGTGATCGATTTGTCGAGCATCTGAACGGCCAGTTCGCGATCGCGCTGTGGGATGACGAACGCAAGCGCTTGCTGCTGGTCCGCGACCGCGCCGGCATTCGTCCGCTGTTCTACCGGCGCAGCGGCGGTCGCCTCTGGTTCGCTTCCGAGATCAAGGCGCTGCATGCAGCACAACCGGGCCAGGCGCGGATCGATGCGCAGGGTCTGGTCCAGGCACTGACGTTCTGGGCCGCAGTCGAGCCGGACACGGTGTTTGCAGACATACGCAACCTGGCGCCGGGGCATCTGCTGGCAATTGAAAGCGACGGTCGCGAGACCTTGACCCGTTACTGGGACTGGCACTTCCCCGAGCACGGTGCGCCCGCGCCATTTGCGTCCTTTGATGATGCGGTCGGCTCCCTGCGCGACCTGCTGATTGACGCCGTGCGCCTGCAGTTGCGCGCCGACGTTCCGGTCGGCGCTTACCTCAGTGGCGGTCTTGATTCATCGGCGATCGTCGCTCTGATCCGCCACTACACCGAGACGCCGCTGCGCACATTCTCGATTGCCTTCGAGGATGCCGAATTTGACGAGAGCATCCACCAGCAAACCATGGTCCGGCATCTCGGCACCGAACACACCACGCTGAATTGTCGGCGCAAGGACATCGGCGAGGCGTTCCCGCGCTTGATCCGGCACGCCGAGGCGCCGCTGCTGCGTACCGCGCCAGTGCCGCTGATGCTGCTGTCGGCGCGCGTACGTGAAGCTGGCTACAAGGTCGTCCTGACTGGTGAAGGAGCCGATGAGGTCTTTGCCGGCTACGATTTGTTCAAGGAGGCCAAGGTGCGCCGCTTCTGGGCGCGGCAGCCCGAATCGCGCCTGCGTCCGCAACTGCTCGGGCGCCTGTATGGCTATCTTGACCAGTCTCCGGTTGCCAGCCCCGCATTCGCACGGGCGTTCTTCGGTCAGGGCATGGAGTATCTGGATCGCCCGGTATTTGCCCACATGCCGCGCTGGACGACGTCGCAGCGCGCGCTTGGATTCCTCTCCGATGAGTTTCGCGCGAGCGTGGGCGACTGGGATGCGGCCGCTTTCTACGAGAAAACCCTGCCCGCCGGGATCATGCGCTGGTCGCCGCTCTCACGCGATCAGTACGTCGAAGCGAAATCCCTGATGGGTGGCTATCTGCTCAGCTCACAGGGCGATCGCGCGGCCATGGCCAACTCCGTCGAAGGTCGCTTCCCCTTCCTCGACCATCGTCTGATCGAGTTCGCCAATCGCCTGCCGCCACAATGGAAAATCCGTGGCTTGACCGAAAAGCACATCCTGCGTCAGGCGCTTGCCGATCTGCTTCCGGCAAGCATCCTGCAGCGCAGCAAACAGCCGTACCGCGCACCGGATAGCTCAAGCTTCTTTGACCAGGGCAAGCCACTGGATTACGTCGCCGACCTGCTCAGCGGGGATCGAATTCGTCGTGCCGGCTATTTCGACGCGAAGCGCGTGGGTCACCTGTTTGAAAAGTGCCGGGCCGGTCGGGCGAGCGGATTTGCCGATAACCAGGCCTTTGTCGGTATCCTTTCCACCATGCTGCTCGATGACCAGTTCGTCCGCCAAGGATCATCTTGAATCAGCAGGAAAACTGCCTGGAGCCCGTTCATTCATGTCAACCCAAGCCAAGATCCGCCACTACATTCTTGAAAACCTGATGTTCACCGATGATGAGTCGCGCTTGCCCAATGACGCTTCGTTGCTTGATCGCGGCGTGATCGATTCGACCGGCGTCCTCGAGATCGTGATGTTCCTCGAAGAGGAGTTTTCGATCACGATCAAGGACAGCGAAATGCTGCCGGAAAACTTCGACTCCGTGGACAACCTGGTCGGTTTTGTCCAGCGCTTGCAGGCGGCTTAGCGGGCTGTCGAAAATGATCATGGATACCGAATTCGCGAAACGCCATGCACGGCTCAAGGCCACGTTCGAGACACCCGTGGACAAGCCCGACGAATCCCCCGAGGCGACTCTGCGCGTTCTCTGGTGGCTGGCGGCCGGCGAGTCACGGTCATTGAATTCTGCGCGCGCCACACTGCCCGAGCTCGATAGCGAGGCGCTGGACCGGCTCGATGCGCTGATCAACCGACGCCTGAGCGGTCAACCTCTCGCCCACCTCAGCGGTCGCCAGGATTTCTGCGGCCTCGAACTGCTGGCCACCGCCAGCGCCCTGGTGCCGCGCCGGGAAACCGAACTGCTGGCCAGGGCGGCCATCGCCCTGGCCAACGAACTGGGCAGTGCGCAGGATCACATCCAGGTGCTTGATGTCTGCACCGGCTCCGGCAACGTCGCCCTGGCCATTGCCGAACACTGTCCGGCAGCGCGCGTGTTCGGTGCCGATATCGACAAAGCGGCGATCGAGCTTGCCCGCGCCAATGCGCGCCAGCTCGGGCTTGAAGCGCGTGTCGACTTTCGCAGCGGCGATCTGCTCGCGCCGTTTGAGCAAACCGAATTCCTCCAGGCCATCGATTTGCTGACCTGCAATCCGCCGTACATCAGCAGCGCCAAGGTCGAACAGATGCCCAGCGAAATTTCCGCGCATGAGCCACGGCTCGCATTCGACGGTGGACCGCTCGGCGTGTCGATCCTGATGCGCCTGATTGACGAAGCGCCACGCTGGCTGCGGCGAGGTGGCTGGCTGGCGTTCGAGGTGGGCCTCGGCCAGGGTCGTTCGCTGGCACGACGCCTTGAGCGCCACGCCGACTACGACGAGATACGCGAAATCCATGACGCCGAGGGGGCCACCCGTGTCGTCCTCGCTCAACGCCGAGCCAAGGAAGAATCCCGTGCCGAAACTTGACTGGAGCGTGCTTGAACTGGACTGCGCCGCGCAGGCCGGGCACATCGCCGTGCAGCTGCGTGAAGCGCTGGCCACGCAACTGCATCGCCGAGGCCTGATCGTGGCGATATCCGGCGGCATCGACAGCTCGGTTTGTGCGGCACTCGCGGTGCAGGCGGTCGGCGCCCAGCGGGTACTCTGCCTGATCCTGCCCGAGCGCGATTCCGACCCGGACAGTGCCGAACGCGCGCAGCTGCTTGCCGAACATCTCGGCGTCAGCGTGGAGCAATTCGACATTGCCCCGGCACTTGAGGCACTGGGCTGCTATTCGGCACGCGATCAAGCGGTGCGTCGGGTACTGCCCGAATACACCCGGGCATGGAAGATGAAGCTTTCCCTGGTCGGTGCCCGGCAAGGCTCGATCAATCGCTTTCGCCTGATTGCCGAGGATCCCGAGGGCTCCCGCCACGAATGCGAATTGCGCCTCAATGACTACCTGACCATCGTCGCCGCGACCAGCTTCAAGCAGCGCACGCGCAAGATGCTCGAGTACTTCCACGCCGACCGTCTCAACTACGCCGTGGTCGGCACTCCGAACCGGCTCGAGATTGATCAGGGTTTCTTCGTCAAGAACGGTGATGGCGCGGCCGACATCAAGCCGATTGCGCATCTGTACAAGAGCCAGGTCTATGCCATGGCGCGCCATCTCGGCCTGCCCGAGCGCTTGTGCAACGCTCAGCCGACAACCGATACCTACAGCCTCGAACAAGGTCAGGACGAGTTCTATTTCAGCCTGCCCTATCGATCCATGGATCTGGCCTTGTGGGCGCTGGATCATGATGTTCCGGCACAGGATCTCGGCGCCGCGCTCAATCTGGAAACAGCCGAAGCCGAGGCGGTGTACAAGGATATTCAGGGCAAGCGACGCACTACGCGCTACCTGCACCTGGCTCCGATCTTCGTCACCGATGCACCATGAGTTCGTGCCGATGAATCCCCCGGCGGATACCACGCAATACCGGGTCAGCGTAGGCGATGCGACCCGCGACAAGGATGCCGTCATTGGCATCTGGCGCGACAATCTGGGTGACGAGGCGCACATGCTGGCCAAATTCGCCTGGTTCTACGAGACTTGCCCGTTTGGCCAACCGCTGCTGCTGATCCTGACCCAGTCCGGCACCCACCAGGCAGTGGGTGTTGCCGCCGCCGGGCCACGTCGAATGCGCGTTCGCGGCAAGGAGTGTTCGGCCGGCGTTCTGGTCGATCTGGCCGTCGTTGCGGAACATCGCTCGCTCGGGCCCGCGCTGATGCTTCAGCGCGAACTTGCCGAGCTCGGTGGGCAGCGCTTTGATCTGCTTTACGGTTTTCCGAATGCGAAAGCGGCGCCGCTTTTCAAGCGCATCGGTGTTTATGAGATCCCCGGCGCGATCGTGCGCTACGCACGCGTCCTGCGCTATCAGGGATATGCCGCGCGGCGTATGCCGAAGGCTCTGGCCAGGGCGCTTGGATGGGTCATGGATTTGTCCTGGCGGCTCAATCCCGCGCATGCGGAACATCGGACGTTGCGTGCACGCTGGTCCGATTCTGTCGATCCCGGGGTTGATTCACTCTGGCAGCGCTCGGCACCGAGCACCGGCATTCTTACCGTACGTGACGCCCAATTCCTGCGCTGGCGCTTCGAACAAGCACCCACGCCAACCCGATTCCTGCTGATCGAAGATGGCTCAGACGGAGGCCTCAAAGCCTGGTTCGCCTGTCAGAGCCAGGAACGCATGCTGCATGTCCGCGATTGCTGGTCGGAAGAGGGCCTTGCCGGCATCTCGCGCGGACAGATCAGCGCACTCCAGCACGCGGCCTACCGGGCTGGCTATGCCTCGCTGTCATTCGAGTTTTTCGGTTCTGACGCCGCTCTGCAGGGCTGGCGTGCCGCCGGCTTCGTCGAACGCAGTCGGCGTTCGCTGGTGGCTCGCTGGTCGGGCAAGCTCACCACCACCGCTGCGCTCGACGAAATGCAC
Source organism: Dokdonella sp. (assembly GCF_035703485.1). Lineage (GTDB taxonomy): Bacteria > Pseudomonadota > Gammaproteobacteria > Xanthomonadales > Rhodanobacteraceae > Dokdonella. The sequence goes on from NZ_DASSYD010000066.1 coordinate 6,479, forward strand.
CTGACATCGGCCGATGAAGACGAGTAGTGATTGGGCCCGGGGCTGCAGCCTTGAATCGCACTCATTTGGCGAAGATTCCGCCCGTACTAGCGTTTCCGGAAACTACGGCGGCGATGACTGAATCGCCCCCAGATCATTTCCGCCCGCGCGCGGGCGCTTCTCGATATAGAGCCTGACCTGATCGATTCGATCACCGGCACCGAGGGCCGGACTACCCGGAGCCGGTTTTGCCTGAGCGTCAAGCTTGAAATCAGCACTCAGGCTGTGTGCGTCGCCATGCTCATGCGCCTGCCATTCTTCGAGATCAGCATTGCGCAACGGATTGTCGATGCGCATATCGACGAAGCGACAATCGCCGCGGCGGTTTTGATAGCCGTTGTAGTCGGTGCCAGGCGCACCGCTCAATGCGGACAATCCGCCGAGCTCGCGCGACCAGCGTATTTCGACGCAAGTGCCGCCATCCTGGATGATCAGATTATTGCGGATGCTCGGATTCACGCTCGGCGGTCGGCCGGCCTTGGGATCCCAATCCTGAAACGGAATTCCAAAATAGATGGCCGCGTGGCCGAGACGGGCAGCATCGGTGATCGTGTTGTTGAAGATTCGCGCGTCGCGCGCCGAATACAGTCCGATGCCCGCGTAACCGGTATAGCGCACGATGTTGTTGCGCACGATAGCACCGATCGACTCGTAGTACTCGGGATTCACTTCAAGATCGAAATACTCTTCACTGGTATCGAAGCCGACCAGGATGCCGGCCATGCCGGTGTTCTCGATCCGATTGCGCTGGATCACGGCATCGCGGGCACCGCCTTTGAAATAGAGCCCGGTGGTGGCGATGTCATGGATATGGTTGTCCTCGACCAGCATGTTCGAGCCACCGACATTGTCGATGCCTTCGGCATTGCGCTTTTCCAGCGGAGTGCCGATCGGATCGGCCGCGCCGGTATTCCATATTTCGCTTTTTCTTATCGTTACATGATCGCACTTCGGCGTGATCTTGATGGCATCACGGCCGGTGTCATGGATCTTCAGGTTTTCCAGCATGATGTTGCTGGCACCGGTTCCATGCTGGCCCTCGCCGCGATACCAGGCGGTCTGCAACTGGATGCCGTAATACATGCCACCGCTGATTTCGAGATCGCTGATGCGACTGCCGCTGGCCTCCGGATCAATCTGGACAACGACACTGTCCTTGACCTTCATGTTGCACTGGATATGCGCACTTTCGCCGGTCTCCGCGCGCAAGGTCAGGCGCTTGCGCAGGCGTACATCGCACTCGTGATAAACCCCTTTGCGCAGGATGATCGTGTCACCTGGCGCCGTCATGTCGAGCGAGGTGTCGAGGATATGGCTCACCGTGCGAAACGGCTGCGCTCGACTTCCATCGCCAAGTGCGTTGTCGCCGCCAGGGGCGGCGTACCAGTCACGCGCCGTGGCTGGTAGGGCAACAAGCACGGTGGACAGCAGCAGGAGTCGGAACAAGAGGACTTTCCCTGGCCAGCCCGGGCGACCGGCACGTCATGGCGGATCGCCCAAGTTTAATCCAATTCCGACCTCAGGGCAGGCAGCGGACGATCGTCGCGCAGGCTCAGTCGAAATGCGCAGAGAAGATCAGGTCTGGCACCGGCGCATCAAGTTCATCAGCGCCAATATCGTAGGGCGCAAATCGCTGCTGCTTGTCGAAATCGTCGGTCACCTGGGACAGCGTCGTGCCGGCATCGATGGCCGGGCTGCCAGGCAACAGGCGCCCGGTCGAATCCAGACCCGGAGACGCATAGATGCTCTGCGCGTCGGTTCCTTCGTAGGCCCGCCATTGCGCCAGAGTTCCGCCACCGCCAATCGGACTGCCAGGACGTGCATCGCGGAACACGCAGGCTCCATTGTTGTTTGAATAGAGATTGAAGTTGGTGCTCGGGCTGCCAGTGAGGCCGGAGACACCGCCGAATTCGTTCCAGTGACGAACCTCAACGCAGTTGCCGCCGTACTGCATGACCAGGTTGTTGCGGATCAGCGGGTTGATGCTTGGCGGACGTCCGGCAACCGGATCCCAATCCTGCGCGGGCACGCCGAAATAGATCGCCGCGTGGCCGTCCTGGGCGGTATCGATGATCGTGTTGTTGACGACCACGGCATCCTTGGCCGAATACAAGCCAATGCCTTCGTAAACCGTATTACGGATGATGTTGTTGCGCACCGTGCCGCGAATGGATTCATAGAACTGCGGATTGATGGAAAGATCGAAAAACTCGACGCTGGTATCGAAGCCGACCAGAATCCCGGCCATGCCGGTGTTCTCGATCCGGTTGCGCTGAACCAGCACGTCGCTGGAGCCCCCCTTGAAGTACAGGCCCGTGGTCGAGATGTCGTGGATGTAGTTGTCCTCGATCAGCAGGTTGGAGACGTTGACACTGTCAATGCCATCCGCATTGCGATCATCCAGGCTGGTTCCCGGCGGATAGATCGCACCGGTGTTCCAGATTTCGCTGTTGCGAATCGTCACATGATTGGATTTGGGCGTGATCTTGATGCCATCGCGACCGGTATCGTGAATCTTCAGGTCGTCGAGAAGGATGTTGGAAGGACCGGACGAGCTGCTGCAGCAGGGATCCGGATACCAATCCGTCTGCAACTGGATGCCGTAGTACATTCCGCCGCTGATCTCGAGTTGACGCAAGACGCTGCCGCTTGCCGCGGTATCGATCTGGATGGTGACGCTGTCAGCGACCGTCATGTTGCAATGGATGTGAGCGCGCTCATTGCCATAGGAGCGCAGGGTTAGCGGCTTGCGCAGGCGCACATCGCACTCGTTGTAGGTGCCGGCACGCAAATTGATCACGTCACCTGGCGAAGTCATGTCGAGCGAGGTGTCGAGCACATGGCGAACCGTGCGGAAGGGGGATGTCAGCGTGCCATTGCCGCTGTTGCTGCCGTTTGGAGAGACGAACCATTCTCTGGCAGTCGCTGGCAGACTCGCGAAAACCAGCAGGAAAATCAGAATTCTGAACATGATGTGATGTGACCTTTCAACGAGCGTTCCGGCGGGAAATCCTGGCGGGGGCAACCATGACCTGCAATTCAATTCACTTGCAAAACTCGGAACCGGGGGATTTGTTGCAACGCAGAATAGGCACTTAAATGACTGATATTCGTGATGATTCTCTCATTTTCCCGGCCTCTGGAAAGCCCCTCTCATGGATTTGCGACCCAGTTCCGATGAAATTTCCGCATTTTCATGATCTGCGCGCAGCGCATTGTCGCAACGGTCTTTTTCTGGCCAGTGGAGCTCCGGTGCAATGCGGATGCGACAGCCGGAAGCAATCCGTAGAATATCGGCCCACGATGCGCCACCCAACGGAATCAGGATGACCGACGACGCCACACCCGCCGCCTCGACGCATGCCGCGAACTGGTCCAGCCGTGATCCATGGGCGCGAAACCGCGATGGCGAACTGCTGGTTGGCGGCAGGGCGCTATCGCGGGTGGTTGATTCCGTCGGATCGAGTCCGTGCTATCTGTACGACCGCTCGCGCCTCAACGCGCGTGCGCAGGCGCTGCGCGCGGGATTGCCGCCAGAAGTGCTTGTGCACTATGCGATGAAAGCCAATCCGATGCCGGCGCTGGTCTGCCACATGGCGACTCAGGTTGACGGCATCGACGTCGCCTCACGCGGCGAGTTGCGCATCGCCCTCGACAGTGGAATGTCACCCGAACACATCAGTTTTGCCGGCCCGGGCAAGTCTGCCGGCGAACTCAGGCAGGCCGTTGCCGCCGGTATCCTGATCAATATCGAATCGTTTCGCGAGATCGGCATCCTCGCCGAAGCAAGCCAGCAACTGGGGCAGCCCGCGCGCGTCGCGGTGCGCGTCAACCTGCCCTTCGAACTCAAGGCCTCGGGCATGAAAATGGCCGGCGGAGCGCGCCAGTTCGGAATTGATGCTGATCGCGTGCCCGAGATGCTCGACGCAATCGGGCAAGCCGGTCTCGCCTTCGAAGGGTTTCACATGTTCGCCGGATCGCAAAACCTGCGTCCTGGCGCAATCATCGAGGCGCAGCGGCGCTGCTACGAACTCGCCCTGGAATGGCGGGATCAGTTCCCGGCACCAGTGCGAACGTTCAATCTCGGCGGTGGTTTCGGCATTCCCTATACGGTCAACGATGCACCGCTGGATACCGATTCGATCCTGGCCAATCTGGCGGAACTGGCCGAGAGCGCGCACGAGGATTTCCCCGGCGCGCATCTGGTCATCGAGCTCGGTCGCTATCTGGTCGGCGAAGCCGGGCTCTACGTGACCCGCGTCATCGATCGCAAGATTTCTCGCGGGCAGGTGTTTCTCGTTGTCGACGGCGGCATGCACCAGCACCTCGCCGCTTCCGGAAACTTCGGCCAGGTCATGCGCAAGAATTATCCGGTCGAGGTCAACCGGCGCAGCGCGGAAACCGAAACCGCCAGCGTGGTCGGCCCCTTGTGCACGCCACTCGATCTGCTCGCCGATCGCGTGCCGCTGGATGTGGCTGAAGTCGGCGATCTGGTTGTGGTTTTCCAATCCGGCGCCTATGGCCGATCAGCCAGTCCACGCGACTTTCTCGGTCACGCAGATGTGCTCGAAGCGCTGATCTGATCCGGATTATTCCTCGTCGCCTGGCAGCGTGCGCCCTTCGGCCTCGGCTTGAAGGACGGCGCGGCGGATCTTGCCGGTATTGGTCTTCGGCAGCGCCTCGCGGAATTCGATCAGTCGCGGCACCATGAAATCTTCCAGCCGGGCCAGGCAATGGGCGATGATTTCGCGCGCCTCGATCTCGACATCCTCGGCCTTGACAATCAGCGCCTTGAGCGCGCGACCGAGCACTTCATCAGGGACGCCGACAACCGCCGCTTCTTTGATTCCAGGCAGCGCATAGAGCACGTTTTCGACTTCCTTCGGACTGACCTTCTCGCCGCGCGACTTGATGATGTCGTCCTTGCGTCCGACGAAGTAGCAGAAACCCTCCTCGTCCATGCGGAAAAGATCGCCGGTGTGCAGCACCTTCTCCCAGGCGTAGCGTCCGGCCTTGAGGGTTTTCGCGGTGGCTTCCTCGTTGCGCCAGTAGCCTTGCATGACATGGCCGCCACGCACGACCAGCTCACCCACGACGTTGGCCGCGACCGGCTTGCCTTCATCATCGGCGACCCAGACCTCCGTACCCGGAATGGCAATGCCGACGCTGTCCGGACGCTTGGCCAACTGCGCCGGCGGCAGCCAGGTGCAGCGTTTCGATTCAGTCATTCCGTACATCGAGAAAACCTGCGCCTGGGCAAACAGCTCCTGCAACTTCTGGATATGCGCAGGCGGCAATGCCGCGGCGGTATTGGTCAGGAAGCGGACACTTGTGGCCCATTCGGGTTTGAAGTTGCGCAACTGCACAATCAGCGCTGCCATCGTCGGCACCAGCGGAAAGCCGGTGACTTTTTCACTGGCCAGCATCGGCAGGATCTTCTGCGGAAATGCGAACGATTTTTCGAGGATCAGAGTGGAGCCCATCATCACGCACATGAGCAACTGGTACAGGCCGTAGTCGAAGGCCAGCGGCAAAACGCTGAGGATCACATCGTCGCTTCGCGCTTCGAGATACGTCGTCACCGAAGTCGCCGCGAACACCATGTTCCGGTGCGTCATCATCACGCCCTTGGGCTGACCGGTCGATCCGGAGGTGTAGACGAGCATGGCCAGATCGATATCGATGCCGCGTGGTGCGGAATCGAGCGTGGCCGGCGCTGCCGCCATGAATTCGGTCCAACTGATGCCATCGCCTGCGACATCGCTGTCAGCGTCAACGACGATGATTCTACGCACGCTGGCTGCCTGCTCGGCAGCGGCGCGGGCAACTGGTAACAGGGCGGCCTGGGTGACCAGCACCGACGCCTCACAATTGTTCAGCACATAGGCGAGCTTGTCGGTCTTGGTGGTTGGATTGATGACGCTGAATACACCACCGGCGCGCAACGTACCGAAAATGCCGATCGCCGCCTCAAGGCGGTTGTCGATAAACAGGACACAGCGTTCGCCGTTGCGGAAGTCCGCAGTGCCGACCAGTGCCCCAGCAAAGCGCTCGGATTCGGCATGGAATTCTGCATAACTTGTGCGTTTGCCCTGGACGACCAGGGCGACTCGATGCGGATCGCGCTCCGCAGCGCGGCGCAGCAGTTCCTCGTAGCGAATCATCCGGCCAGTCTCGCCTCGGCGTGCTTGCTTTCAACATAACGGACCAGCGGTCCAATGCCGTCGATGTTTTCCGGAATGACATCATCATCGTCAACGATGATCTCGAACTCGGATTCCAGCCAGGTCACCAGGCTGAGAACACCGATCGAATCAAGGATGCCGGCATCGAACAGACTTTGTTCGAGGGCGAGGTTGTCATGATCTTCGGATGGAAACGTGTCGCGGACGAAATCACGGATACGGGCTTCAATCGTTTGCATGCGCCACTCTGGTATTTCTGGGGACAGGATCTGCGTCGGAACCCGTGGTTTCGACGTCGCAAGGTGGTGCAGTTTGCCAGAACAGGGCAGCGACGACATCAACCGTATACTTCCCGGATTCAGGGTTGGCCCGCCACTGATCACGCTTACGGCAGGTTGCCTGGCGCCTCACCCGCTTCGCTTTTGCTTGCGGGAGTCAACACGCTGACCCGCCGTGCCGGATTGCCGGCGACCACGGTATTTGGCGCCACCACGCCGGATACGATCGAGTTCGCCGCGATGATGCTGCCTTCGCCGATGACGGCACCCGGGAGAATCATCGCGCCAGCACCAATCCAGACATTGTCGTGAACGACAATTGGCTTGATATCACTGGCATCTGGCGGTGCTCCGGCAAGGCGCAAGGCCGGGTCACTCGCATGCCCGGCAGAATCCCGGAACGACACCCCGCTGGCAACTTGCACATGGTTGCCAAGGGAAATTTCGCGACCGACGACGAAGCTCGTGTTGTGGCCGATATCGCAGTGATCACCGATGCTCAGTCGTGGATTGGGTACAAAGCTGGCGGCGAAGGCTACGCTGATCTTGCCATTCAGGCACACGTAGTCGCCGAGGATCAGCTCACCACGGCCCTTGATCCAGGGCACGTAGATTCCTGCGGTCACGCCGCGACCATGTCGGGTGCAATAGGCCTTGAGCAGTGGCTCGGCAAGAAATCGGCGACGCAGGAAAAAAATGATCGCACGCAGGAAAAGGAAGACGTACAGCATCGGCACGACAACGATGTGCGGCGCAGGCAAGGAGAACGTGTTCCATTGCTTGCGCACTGAGCGCAAAGCTCGTGCAGCGGGATGGGACGAGCGGGCCGCCCAGTGGCGGAGCTTGGCAATCATGCACGGCACCCATGAAAAGTCTTCGAACGGTTGCCAGCACCGGAGCGGCGTGGCGATTCACGCTTGAGGCAGCGATTATCGGTCCAACCTGATCCCCGAAGCCAGTCAAAGAGGCTGACGCACGCCCCGCGATATCCACGCGGCACGCAGCATGTGATCGAATTCACAGCTCGTCACGGCAAGTGTGTCGTGGTTGCCAGTTTCGACAATTATTCGGAGCATCAATGGCTTAGGTGTGACTGTTGTCACCAATTTGCCTTTGTCGTTGAGACAGCATGCGATCCCCCGCTCGCTCCAACGGCCCCCTGCCATGGCATTTGCTTCTCTTGCGTCAACACTCTCGAAAGCCAGTCGCGTCGCATTGCTCGCCTGCACGCTGACAACTTCTGCGGCGATGGCCGCAGCGAATCTTCCGAATCCGATTCTGTTTGTTACCCAGGTTCCGGTACCGCAGGATTTCGCGACCATCGGCTCGGTCTTCGCCAATCACATGGCCGATATGCAAAGTGCGGCTCGCGGTGGCGACCTGTGGATCCGCTACCCGAACGGCACCCTGCGCAACCTGACCGCCGAAGCGGGCTACGGCAGCAGCGGAATGCAGGGCGCAAATGCGATCGCGGTGCGCGACCCGGCCGTTCATTTCAACGGCCAGAAAGCGGTTTTCAGCATGGTCATCGGCGCACCCACGTCCCAATATCAGCAAATCACCACCTACTGGCAGCTTTACGAGGTCAGCGGTCTTGGCAGCGGCCAGACGGTGCACATTTCGCGGGTGGCCAACCAGCCCGCCGACACCAACAACGTCGAGCCGACCTACGCCTCCGATGGCAGCATCATTTTTGTCAGCGACCGTTCGCGCAACGGACAACGCCATCTCTATCCGCAGCTCGACGAGTACGAGTCGACACCGACACCGAGCGGGTTGTGGAAGCTCAATCCGGCGAGCGGCAGCCTGGTCCTCCTGCAGCACGCGCCTTCCGGTTCGTTCCGGCCATTCGTTGACAGTTTCGGCCGGGTCATTTTCACCCGCTGGGATCATTTGCAGCGCGATCAGCAATCCGAAAACCCTAGCTACGGAACATTCAACTGGGCATCGGAATCAAACGCGGCGACCACAAGCGCAGCGGTCGACGTGTTTCCCGAGCCGCGTGAAGACACCACGACGACCTTCGGCTTGCGCCTGAATCACTTTTTCCCGTGGATGATCAACCAGGATGGCAGTGGCGAGGAAACCCTCAACCATGTCGGTCGCCACGAGTTGTTCGGTTACTTCAATCGCAGCTTGAAGAACGACTCCAGCCTGACCGATTTCAGCGACGCGGCGACGCCGCCACGCTCCAATGTCAACGTTGCCGAAAACTGGTTGCAGCTGGCCGAGGATCCGACGACACCGGGGCGCTACTACGCGATCGACGCGCCCGAGTTCTACACCCACTCGGCCGGCCAGATCGTATCGATCAACGGTTCGCCGACCACCAATCCGTCAAACATGCTGGTCGACTACCACACGCCGCGCAGTACGCATGACTTTCATTCCGGCAACGTACCAGCCGATTTCACCGGTCACTACCGCAGCCCGCTGCCACTCTCGAACGGTGGCATGGTTGCCGCCTGGGTCGCCGAACCCCGTCTCTCGGCAAACGACGGCACCCGCGCCAACCCGATTCCCCGCTACAAGTTTCGCCTCTACAGCTTGATGACCGATGCCAGCGGCTTTCTGCGCACTGATCCGAATGGTGCGCTGACCAGCGGCATTACCAAATCGGTGTCGTGGTGGGATCCGGACGTGCGCGTGACCTACAACGGACCGTTGTGGGAACTGTCCGCGGTCGAGGTGCGCGCGCGCGCGACCCCACCGAATACGGCCGAAGCCGCACCGGAGTCGCCCGAAGCCCAGGCATTCGCGGCCGCCAACGTCGATTTCAACGCCTTCCAGAGCTTCCTTGCCGCTCGCGGACTTGGCGTGCTGGTCAGCCGAAACGTGACCACGCGCGATGGTCGTGACAAGCAGCAACCGTACAATCTGCGCGTTCCCGGTGGCGTCCAGACGCTTGGCAACTCGGGACCAAGACACGACATCCAGTTCATGCAATTCCTCCAGGGTGACCAGATTCGAGGCCTTGGAGGTGCCAGCTCACCGGATCGCGGCCGTCGAGTTTTGGCCCAGCCGCTACACGATGCCGACGCCTTGCAGTTCATGCCTGCCGTTCAGCCCGGCGCTCCGCCCGGCTCGGTACGCATTGCCAGCGACGGCTCTGTGGCCGCCATCGTGCCGGCCCGGCGCGCCATGGCCTGGCAATCAACCGATGCCAATGGCACACCGGTGGTGCGTGAGCGTTACTGGATATCCGTGAAGCCGGGCGAAGTCCGCGCATGCGCTGGCTGCCATGGCGTCAACACCACCGATCAGGCCGGACATCAACCCGCACAGAACATGCCGATGGCGCTCAAAGACTTGCTCGACTACTGGCGCGTCAACGCCGATCCCCTGTTCGAGGCCGGTTTCGACTGAGGCAGTACTGAGGCAAGTGACGCTTGCCAATTGATCAGTGTTGCCCTAACGCGCTCCACGTCGAAACAGCACAACCTCGACCGTCTGAATCAGAATGACAAGATCCAGCGTGGTCGAGTGATTCTTGACGTAGAACAGATCGTATTTGAGCTTTTCCGCGGCATCCTTTTCACCAGCGCCATACGGATAATTCAATTGTGCCCACCCGGCCAGCCCGGGCTTCACGCAGTGCCGAAGGTTGTAGTACTGGATCTTCTTCTCCAGGTCGACGACGAACTCCGGCCGCTCGGGTCGGGGACCGATCAGGCTCATGTCGCCGCGCACCACGTTCCAGAGTTGTGGTAACTCATCCAGCCGTACCTTGCGAATGAAGCGGCCAACGCGAGTCACGCGATCATCGTTGTTGCTGGCCCAGCGCGCGACGCCATCTCCTTCGGCATCGGTGCGCATGCTGCGGAACTTGATCAGCATGAAGGTGCGGCCACCCGCACCGACCCGCTCCTGGCGATAGAGGATCGGCGCGCCGCGCCCGGATTCAATCCGGATCGCAAGCGCCGTCAACAAGATCAACGGCCAGGTCAAGGCGAGGATAAGCAAGGTCGATGCGCCATCGAACAAGCGTTTGGACGCCTTGCGCAGTGGTGATGCATCGAAACCGCTGGAGAAAATCAGCCAGGAAGGGTCAATCAGGCTCAACTTGACCTTGCCCTGCTCGCGCTCGAAAAACGTGATCAGACTGGTGATCCGGATGCCGCGCTGTTTGCACAGCAACAGATCGTTCATCGGCATTTGACCGCGCCGGTCCTCAGGCGCGATCACAATTTCATTGACCTGCATGCGTTCGGCGATCTGCGCAAGCGAGCCGGAATACTCGACCAGATTTTCTTCGGGTACGGCCGCCACTTCGCCGGGCAAACCGAGAAATCCCACAACCTTGAATCCTCGGCGGTCAACACGCCGGCGCATGCTGTAGACGATTTTGGCGGCACGTCTTCCGGATCCGAAAACGAGAACCCGGCGCTTCAGACCCTCAATATCAAGCAGCCGAACAAACAGACCGCGAGTCAACGAAATCAGGATAAAGCTGATGACCAGCGCGATGCCGATAACGCTGCGCCCGACGTAGGCCTGCGGAAAGACGTAGAAGACAATGGCGATCGAGATTCCGCCTCCGGCAAAGCCGATCGCCTGACGCGCAAGAAAGCCCAGCCAGTTCTGACGAAGACTCGGGTGATACAAGCCGACGGCAGCCAGCGCAGTCACCATGACGACACCAAAGATAACTGCGCGCAACTCGATCCAGGGCGAGTACATCGCCAGGCTCTCGGCATCGTTCCAATAGCGCAACTGCATCGACAGCAGCAGCGAGCCAGTCAGGATCAGCCCTTCAACCACAGCCAGCAATAGCAGCCAGCGGGCACCTTGTTCACGCAAAGTCCGAAACATTCGTCCTCCATCCAGCAGCAATGCGCCGCTGCCAAACATTGAGCACACAAATCCAGGGTCCGAATTCGCGCAGGATCGCCACAACTGGCGCCCTCGGCACCAAACTGAAGATGCTTGCTCCAGCAATCGCGCGCGATGCCTTACGCAGATGTACGCGCGCAGGCTCAGAAAGGATGCGAAATACTACTTGCTCAGCCTGCTTCTGTGCAGGGGCGGCTCCTGTGCGCCTGTCCGACATGACGTTCTGCACGCTCAAACGGGTGGAGGAAACGCGAAATGACCCGAAAAACGCATCTTGTATGCGGCAAATGAACATTTTACTGCCGTATCGTGCCTCCTGAATAGAGCTTCAAGGACCTGCTGAAGCGCAGTAACCCGGCAAGTACAGGGCAATTGATCGTCGATTCGGTTGCCGACCCTGCCGGGATCGCCGCCAACCGTCTATCATTCCATCCCTTGTTCTGGATGTTTTCATGGCAAGTCCAGGAATTTCCGCTCCGAAACCGAGGATTGTCCAATGTGTGGAATAGTCGCCGCGACGGCCGAGCGTGATGTCGTCGCCATCCTGATCGCCGGCCTGCAGGCACTGGAATATCGTGGCTACGACTCGGCCGGTATTGCCGTGCTCGATGGCGAACAGATACGTCGAACACGTACGGTCGGCAAGGTTCGCGAACTGGAAGCCCGGCTTGAATCAAGTCCGCTTAGTGGCGTGACTGGAATCGCCCATACCCGTTGGGCGACCCATGGCGTTCCCAACGAGGCCAACGCGCATCCCCACTCCTCAATCGATTCAATCAGTGTCGTGCACAACGGCATCATCGAGAACCATGTCGCCTTGCGCGAGGAATTGAAGCAGCTTGGCTACCGTTTCGATTCCGATACCGACACCGAAGTCATCGCGCACCTGATCCACCATCTGGGCAAGCAGGGGCTGGGCCTGCGTGCCGCGGTTCGGGAGGCCATCAAGCAGCTTCATGGAGCGTTTGCGATCGCGGCGATTTCGCGCGCAGAGCCTGATCACGTCGTTGGCGCGCGTCGCGGCAGCCCGCTCGTCGTCGGTCTCGGCATCGGTGAAAATTTCCTCGGCTCGGACGTGCAGGCCCTGATCAAGGTCACCAACCAGTTCTGCTATCTCGAAGAAGGCGACCTGGTCGAAATCACGCGCACCTCGGTCTCGGTCGAGGATGCCGATGGAAATCCTGTCGAGCGCGGCTCGCATACGAGTGAGCTCTCGGCCGATGCGGTCGAACGCGGTGAATATCGTCACTACATGCTCAAGGAGATTTTCGAGCAACCGCGCGCCATTGCCGATACGCTGGAAGGCCGAATTTCCGGCGAACACATTCTTCCGAATATTTTTGGCGTCGACTCCGAGGCCTTGCTCAAGCGTGTGCGTCATGTGCAGATCATCGCCTGTGGCACGAGTTACCACGCCGGCCTGGTCGCCCGCTATTGGCTCGAAGCGCTGTCTGGCATTCCGTGCAGCGTCGAGGTAGCCAGCGAGTATCGCTATCGACAAAGCGTCGTCCCGACCGACAGCTTGTTCCTCGCGATTTCACAATCCGGTGAAACCGCCGACACCCTGGCCGCGCTGCGTGAAGCCAAACGCCGCGGCTACCTCGGATCGTTCGCCATCTGCAACGTGCCCGAATCGAGCCTGGTCCGTGAATCCGATCTGGTCCTGATGACGCGAGCGGGGCCGGAAATCGGCGTTGCCTCAACCAAGGCGTTCACCACCCAGCTCTGTGCGCTGGCCCTGCTGGTGCTGGAATTGGCGCGCATGAACGGTCTGGATGACAGCCGCTACAAGGAGCTGGTCAATGAGCTCAGCAGCACGCCTCGACGGATCGCCGAAGCACTCGATCAAGCGCCGGCAATTGCGACACTGGCCGAGCGTTTCGTGCAGAAAGACCATGCCTTGTTCCTTGGCCGCGGCGTGAACTATCCGGTGGCGCTTGAAGGCGCGCTCAAGCTCAAGGAGATCTCCTACATTCACGCCGAGGCGTATCCGGCCGGCGAACTCAAACACGGCCCGCTGGCCCTCGTTGACGAGAACATGCCGGTCATCGCGGTAGCCCCCAACAACATGCTCCTGGAGAAGCTCAAGTCGAACCTTGAAGAGGTCCGTGCGCGGGGAGGTGAGTTGTTCGTGTTTGCCGACAATGACGTCGAGATGTCGAATGGTGATTCACGCGGAGCGGTGATCAAGATCAACTCGGGCGGGAACTTCATGGCCCCGGCCTTGTTCACGATCCCGCTGCAACTGCTTGCCTATCATGTTGCGGTTCTGCGCGGCACCGATGTTGACCAACCTCGCAACCTGGCCAAATCGGTCACGGTGGAATGAGGCCGGATCGGGATTGAACCAAGGTAACGCTCAGGAAGTTTTGCGATCCCGCGCACTTTCATTCGAAACCGTGTTTGCCGCGGCGACTGCAATGCCGGACAAGACAGCGAAGACGGCCATCAAGGCCGGCGTACGCAACGGATAGTCGACGGTCGAGTGCAAGATGATCACGCCGATGCCCATGAGCGCCGCGATTCCGGAAGTCCGGGTTCTCGATTGAGGATTCTGACGCAGCAATCGGACGAGGGCCTTGATCAATACGATCAAGGCAAGCAAAACCACGATCACCCCGAGCACACCTCCTTCCAGCCACCATTGCGCATATTCGTTATGCGCATTGTTGACGTATCCCCTCATCAGAAAGACATCACTTGAGCCTTGCTTGAAAGCAGGAATGAACGTGCCGAATCCTGCACCCAGCGGGGCGTATTCGATGCCGATCTGAAGCGTCTCGGCGGCAATCCGATAGCGGGAGCCCTCGATAGCCGAATCTCCTGCGTCATTTCTCATCCAGCCAAGTGCCGCCTGCAAACCAATGACAAACACGGCGAGTGCCAGTAGCGAGCCGATTTGCAGCAATCGATTGCGACGAAACGAGTGTGCCGACGGCAATCCGGAACTCAGGATCGCGCCCAGGAACATGATCATCGCGACGATCACTCCCGCTCGCGAACCCACCAGCGGCAGCGCGAGGATGAAGCTCAGAGCCGCGAACACCAGAACCCAGACTTTTGCATACGGGCCGCTGCTGTTGCGTGCCTGCCTCAATGCGTTGAGCAGAAATACGGTCACCAGCATCAGGCCTATCGCCAACATGCTGGCTTGATGGTTTCGATTGGCAAAGATTCCAGCCATTGCGGGCGCGTAGTCAGGGTACGGATTGAGGAAGCTCTGCTGGCCCGCGGCGATCTGGGCAAATGCCAGGATCAGGTTGGCGACGGATAGCCCGATGATCAACCAGAGCATGTTGCGCCAGACAGTTCGACCGGATCCGAGCAGGCAAAAGAACAACGCGATACCGGGCAGCAGGAACAGCAGGTCGCGCTCGGTTGCGTACGCAGACAGCGTCCAGCGCTTGTCCACCGTCGCCACGCCGGCGGCCTGCAGATCGCTCCATAGTGACAACCGCTCCGGTGGCAAGCTCCACAGCCATGCCGGCAGCGGAATCAACTGCAGCAATGGCAGAAGCGCAATCATCATGACGACGAGCACACTCCCGCGCGCCAGACGCAAGAGACCTTGCCGCTGAGCCTGAACTACCGAATAGACAAGAATCGGGATGGCAAGCAGTTGGGCGGCCATCGTGCCCAGATTGCCGGTCGCCGAGCTGCCACCAGCGATAAAGCAAAGTGAAAGCAACAGCGCTGCCAAAACCAGCAGAATCGGGTTTCCCCGCTTTGTGTGGGACTCGTCAGAGCTCACCATTGAATGCCCCTGTGAAAATCCTTCAAGGTAAGCAATTCAAGCCTCCAGGCTAGATACAGACAAACCCGTGCAGCCAGACCATCCGTCCCGGACCAGTGCAGCCTGCCAGGCGCACCAATGAAAAAGGCCTGACGCATGCGTCAAGCCTTTATCGAATATCAACCGCTGCCTGGGCAGGCGCCGAAACGCCTGCGACACCGTATTAGCGGCTGACCGGTGGTGGCGCAGATGTGCCCTCACCATTGTGGTCAATGACAGCAGCCACGGCGGCACCGCCCAACAGCACACCAGCAACAATCCAGCCCTTGGTCACGCCACTGCTTGAGCCTGACGCCAGGTACGGCAGCACACAGGTTGCGGAAATCTCATAGATGCCGGGATCGTCGTATTTCTGGCGGCAACCATTGTCGTAGACAACGGTTGCGCTGCTCTCGTTGGAGACCATCAATTTTGCCTTGGAGCGCACGCGTTGATCCGGCAGAGCAGTTTGAAACTCGCCCTGATCGCTGATCATGATAACGCCACCGTCGGTTTCAACTTTCGCGACTGTGTCATCGTCTTCGTTGCCAGATGACGTCTGCGCGTAGCTCGGCGCGGCCAGAGCAACGAACATCACGCCAAGGACGAATGCGCGAGTCATTTGTTTGATCATTTCATTGCTCCCATGCGAAAACTCTCTGCGATAGTCTAGGGCATGCATCACATCAAGGCAACAATTACTCATGCGGGCACGTCTCTCGCCTTCCCGCACCAGGACAAGCTAGGCAGTGTCGTGGCGCAAGCAAAGTCACTGGGCCGCTGCCTGCGCAGGGGCGACGGGTATTTGGATTGCCAGGCTTGCTGGTTGGTGCGCGGCTTCTTGCGCGGGGCGACGGATAATGGGGATACGATGGGCTGTTGGTGCTGGGTCGTAACCTGCGCATGGCGATGGATCCTCGCCGTGCAGGGGCTGGTTCGTGCTGATCGCTGGGCGCGGCATCCGAAGTTCGATGCCGTGGCTTGAAATTCGCCAAGAACCCCGGACCCACACACACCAAAGGCTACAAAACCCTCTCGATAGGGGTCGGGAAGGCTCATCACCTCCCCGCCCTCCGAACCGTGCGTGCGGTTCTCCCGCACACGGCTCTCCAGTTGGTGGTTGCTTCATCGAGATCGGCACGCCAAGGCATGGGCTTGGGTTAACGTGAAAA
>NZ_DASSYD010000060.1:0-4588 GCF_035703485.1 Dokdonella sp.
CAATCGCGTTGTGCGGGAAAGCCAAAGCGCAATGAATCCGACCGAAATGCAGCTGCATGCCGCCAGCCAGTACCAGACATGCAAGCCGAGAATCGTGTCGAGAAAATGCAGGCCGTCGACGAAGAACGGCAGGTTCTCGTACGGACTGTGGTGGATGGCCAGAACCAGCGGTTTGTCGACAAACAGTAATCCCGCGAACATGAAGGCGGCAGCGATCAAGGCGCTGATGGCAAGAAAACGTCGGCTCATTGACACTCCCCACTAACTGGTTGGGCCAGCTCCGAGTTGATCATGAGCTGGCAAGGCAAGACTCGCTTTATGGCATCATAGCGTGCTGAATATCCAGCCCCATGAGCTGATGCATGCCCAGTACCGAACCGCGTGGACCGCGCCAGATTGTCCGAGCCATGATTTGGTCGTTCAAGGGTTTGCGTGCCGCCTGGGTTCATGAGGCTTCATTCCGCCTTGAAGTTTACTTGTGCGTGATTCTGTTTCCGGCTGGGCTGTGGCTGGGCCAGGGTGCGATCGAGAAATCCTTGCTTTGTGGCAGCCTGCTGCTCGTGCTCTCTGCCGAATTGCTCAATTCGGCGATCGAAGCGGTCGTCGACAAGGTCAGCCCCGAGTTCCATGAGCTTGCTGGTCGGGCCAAGGACATGGGCTCAGCCGCGGTTTTCCTGTTGATGCTCAATGTCATGCTGTGCTGGGTGCTCGTGCTCTGGCAGCGGTTCTTCTGAAAGACGGCACTGATTGAATGTTGGAGCTTCTTGCTGATCCGAATTTCTGGATTGCCCTGTTCACCCTGGCAACGCTTGAGATCGTCCTTGGAATCGACAATCTGGTTTTTGTCTCGATTGCAGTCAGTCGGCTGGCACCTGAACAACGCCCATTGGCGCGCAAACTGGGTCTCAGCCTGGCCTGCGTCACCCGCATTGGCCTGCTGCTTTTCCTTTCGTTTCTGGCCGGGCTTGACGATGATCGCCTCGGTCTGTTTACGCTCGGAGATCAGATCTTCTCGCTGCGCGATCTGATCATGATTGGTGGCGGCCTGTTTCTGCTGGTCAAAGCGGTCATGGAGATCCACCAGGAGCTCGAAGGCACACGTGCCGACATCGAGGAAGGTCATGTATTCGCTTCCTTTGTCCTCGTCATCCTGCAAATTGCCGTGATCGATATTGTGTTTTCGCTGGATTCGGTGATTACCGCGATCGGTCTGGTCAACGAAATTGTCGTCATGGTTGCGGCGATCATCCTCGCTGTCGCGGTGATGATCCTGGCCTCGAACCCGGTTGGCGATTTTATCGACCGTCATCCGACTCTGCGCATGCTTGCGTTGGCGTTTCTGATCCTCGTCGGAGTGGTCCTGATTGCCGATGGCCTCGAATTCCATGTTCCTCGTGGCTACGTCTATTTCGCGATGGGCTTCTCCATCCTGGTCGAATCGCTCAATCAGTGGGCGCGCAAGCGTGGGCGAATGAATTGATCTGTCACTGATCTTTGATGGCTCGACTTGTCGAAGCGATTGACCGCGTAGAATGGCCGCATTGCATCAAGAACCGGGAAGTCCATTGGCTGACGAGATTCAATATCCTGCGCTGTATCTGAAGCGTGGCGAAGACACACGATTGCGTGCAGGGCATCTGTGGGTTTTTTCGAATGAGGTCGACGTATCGCGTTCGCCGTTGACGGATTTCAAGCCCGGACAGGTCTGCGCCATCGTCGACAGTCGCGACAAGCCGATCGGCGTCGGCTACGTCAATCCCAATTCATTGATCTGTGCGCGCCTGGTCAGCCGCGGACTCGATCATGCACTGGACAAGTCGCTGCTCGTGCACAAGCTCAATGTCGCGCTTGCATTGCGTGAGCGCATTTACGATGAACCCTGGTATCGCCTTGTTTTCGGCGAGTCCGATGGCTTGCCGGGCCTGACCGTCGACCGCTTCAACGACGTTATCGTCGCGCAGGCGACGACGGCAGGCATGGAGCAGCTCAAGGACGAGATCACCGAGGCCCTCGTCAAGGTGATCAAACCACGTCTGCTCTGGTGGAAAAATGATGCCTCGATCCGGGCGATGGAGCAGTTGCCCGATTCCGTGGAACTGGCCGTCGGCGAGCGTGACAACGAGCCGGTGATCGTGCGCGAGGCCGGCCTGGAGTTTGAGTGCGATCCGGTTGCGGGTCAGAAAACCGGCTGGTTCTACGATCAGCGCGAAAATCGCGACGGCCTTGAGCATCTGGTCAAGGGCAAGCGCGTGCTCGACATGTTCAGCTATCTCGGTGGCTGGGGTCTGCGCGCGGCCGCTTACGGGGCCAGCGAAGTGGTTTGCGTCGATTCTTCGCAAGCGGCGGTTGATGCAATCTCGCGCAACATCACCCGCAATGGATTTGATGGTCGTGTTTCGGCCGTGCGTGCCGATGCATTCGATTATCTGAAATTGCTGCGCGAACAGCGCGATCGCTTCGACGTCGTCATTCTCGACCCGCCGGCCTTCGTCAAGCGCAAAAAGGATCTGGCCGAAGGCCGGGTGGCCTATCGACGACTCAACGAGCTCGGAATGCAGGTTCTTGAGCGAGATGGCATCCTGATTACCTGTTCGTGCTCGTATCACATGCCGCGCAGTGTCCTCCTCAGTGGCGTGCAGCAAGGGGCGCGACATCTCGACCGACACGTGCAACTGCTGTGGAACCTGCAGCAAGGGGCCGATCATCCGATTCATCCGGCCATTGCCGAGACCGAATACCTCAAAGGATTCGTTCTGCGCGTGCTGCCGGCCTGAGCGCTGGCATAATGGTTTCGATGATTTCCCGCACACCACACAAAGCTGACTCATGCATTATTTCGTAGATATCGACCCCATCGCGTTTTCGATCGGTCCGCTGGCCGTGCATTGGTACGGCATCATGTATTTGATTGCATTCGGTGCATTCTGGCTGCTTGGTGAGCGCCGTCGTCGGCTCGGACGACTGCCGGTCGGTCCGACTGCATTTTCCGACTTGGCGTTCTACGGCATGATCGGCGTGATCGTTGGTGGACGCATCGGCTACATGCTTTTTTATGATACTTCCGATCTGCTTTCCAATCCGCTGTCGTTGTTCAAGATCTGGGAAGGTGGCATGTCTTTTCACGGCGGCCTGCTCGGCGTACTGACGGCGATGTGGCTGTGGTCGCGACGCAACGGCCTGCATTTTTTCGATGTCATGGATTTCGTCGCGCCGCTGGTGCCGATCGGCCTCGGCATGGGGCGCCTAGGCAATTTCATCGGCGGCGAGTTGTGGGGGCGGCATACCGATGTTGCCTGGGGCATGATCTTTCCGCGCGCAATCGATACCGCCGGACACAGCATTGAACAGCTCAAGGCGATGGCGGCCGCGGGCCAGCTCGACAACGAGGTGCGCCATCCTTCGCAGCTCTACCAGTTGGCACTCGAAGGTGTCGTCATGTTCGCGGTGCTCTACATCGTTTCGATGAAGCCGCGGCCGCGCTATCTCATTTCCGGACTGTTCGCGCTGCTCTACGGCGTATTCCGTTTTGCTGTCGAATTCGTGCGCGAACCCGATGCTCAGCTTGGCTATCTGGCTTGGGGCTGGTTGACCATGGGTCAGGTTCTTTCGTTGCCCTTGATCGTTCTCGGCATCGTGCTGATCGTCATGTCGCGCCGCGCACCGACGCTGACACCACGCGTCGTCGAGGATCCGCCAAAGGACGCGAGCTGATGAAGCAGTATCTTGAACTTCTTCGGTACGTGCTTGAGAACGGCACGCCGAAATCTGATCGAACCGGAACCGGCACACATTCTGTCTTCGGCTGGCAGATGCGCTTCAACTTGTCCCAGGGGTTCCCGTTGGTCACGACCAAGAAACTGCATCTGCGCTCGATCATCCACGAGCTGATCTGGTTTCTGCAGGGCGATACCAATATCGCCTATCTCAAGGAAAATGGCGTCGGCATCTGGGATGAGTGGGCCGATGCCAACGGCGATCTCGGACCGGTTTATGGCAAGCAGTGGCGATCCTGGCAATGCGCCGATGGCCGCAGCATTGATCAGATTGCCTGGCTGATCGAGGAGATCCGGCGCAATCCCGACTCTCGCCGCCTGCTGGTCAGTGCCTGGAATGTGGCCGATCTCGATGCAATGGCCTTGCAGCCTTGCCACACGATGTTCCAGTTCCACGTCGCCAACGGCAAGTTGTCCTGCCAGCTTTATCAGCGTTCCGGCGACATCTTCCTCGGCGTGCCGTTCAATATCGCGAGCTATGCATTGCTCACCCACATGGTTGCCCAGGTTTGCGGCCTGGACGTCGGTGATTTCGTGCATACGTTGGGTGACGCACACCTGTACCTCAATCACTTTGATCAGGCTCGCGAGCAACTCACGCGCACGCCGCATGAGCTGCCGTCACTACGCCTGAACCCGGATGTCACGTCGATCTTCGATTTCCGCTTTGCGGACATCAGCATCGATGGCTACACCGCCGACAAGCCAATCAAGGCACCGGTGGCAGTGTGATTGCGCTGATCGCGGCCCTCGACCGGAATTTTGCGATCGGTCGTGATGGCGCGATGCCCTGGCATCTGCCCGATGACCTCAAG
>NZ_DASSYD010000097.1:0-54348 GCF_035703485.1 Dokdonella sp.
CAGCCAAGTAGTCGACACCTGCCGGCGCAACAATTCCGATGAATAGTTCGATCCCAGCCATTCAGGCCTCTCCGTAGCTGACGAATGGCTCCATTGTTACAGAAACCTAATCATCCGGGGTACGGAAAGGTGCACTTTCCCAATCCACGCGAGAAGCCCGGGTCAGAGTAGACATTCGACCGTCCCCTTTTGGCCGATCACTGCCGGTCGACTGCGCTGGCCAGTGCTGCCGATGAGACTGGCAAACTCCATTGGCGAAGATGGTGACGGTCAATGCCGGGAATACGCAGCTCGTTGACGACAGTGGAGTTTGCCTACGGGTTTGGTTCGTTTCGCTGGCGAAGCCGGCCAGTTGCTTCGGCGATCGCGGCCGGATGGTAGACGCTTTTCATCTGCAGATTGCGGATGTCATCGGCAGACGCGTCATAATTCCCGGAAATCCGGAATCCCATGAAAATTGGTGATATGCGGGATAGTGCAAAAAATTCCTGGCATCACAAACTTGCCCGGGCGGTACAAACACTCCGGAGCCATCCGGCATGGCCGCTCAGTCTGCTCTTGTGCCTGATCCTTGCCTCGATAGGCGTGTTTGTCGATCTTGCCGAGGATGTCCATAACGCTGAACGGATCACCGTGCTCGATCAGCAACTCGCCGACTGGTTGCATGTGGGTGCCACACCATTGACCACGCAGTTCATGCTGGTCGTTTCAGATCTGCACGATGTCATACCGATGAGCATCCTGACCCTCCTCGTCGGCGCGATACTGCTCAAAACTGGCGCGCGTGACTGGCTGCTCGGTCTGGTGTTGGTGGTTCCGGGCGGAATCCTGATCAATACCTTGTTCAAGTATCTCTTTGCCCGTGCGCGACCACAGTTTGTCGATCCGATCGTAAGCCTTGCCAGCTTCAGCTTTCCCAGTGGTCACGTCTCCGGCAGTACCTTGTTCTACGGCTTCCTGGCCGCGTTGTTGATCAGCCGCAGTCACTCGCGCCGACGCAATGTGGCGATCGTCAGCGCGGCGATGGCGATGGTCTTGCTGGTCGCAGCCAGTCGCATGTACCTCGGGGCGCACTTCCTCAGTGACGTGCTCGCCGCATTCTTCGAGAGCCTGGCCTGGCTCGGGATATGCCTGATTGGTGTACAGATGACGCGGCGCTGGCGAAACTGGACCCGGGCGCAGAACTGAGACCTGACCAGGTTCAATTCACGACCGCGGTCCAGATTTACCGTTGCCGGGTGCCTCGCCAACAGACATCGGGTCCGCCTGCATATCCGCTTCAGCTCTCAACATCTCAACCTCGATGCCTGGGTGCCTTCCACGCTATCCGCTATTGACTCGACGCTGGCGGTCGATAGCCGAGGATGCGTGCGGGCAACAGGAAGATGGCCTTGATCAGGGCAAGAATGCCTTCCATCAGCGAGCCGACGATGCGGAACGGGATCGACAGCAGCCAGAGGATCGGCCACAGGATCAGCAGGACGAGGGCAACCGGCCAGGCGAGGACGAGCAGGATGGCCCAGAGCAACAGTACGAAAAGTGCGCGCATCGTGATTGGACTCCAGTTGGGCGGTGGCGAGCGCGGTCTTTGAACCCGTGCTCCCGGTGAAAGATGGTGGCATGCGAGTCGCGTTCAAGTTGTGACCATCAGCAGGGTTGATCGCACCACGCGTTTTACAACGGCGCGAACAACTCGGCGAGATCATCTTCATCGAAGCGCAGTGATTGCGTGCTGCCACCTTCGAGGACGGCGTTGGCGAGGTCGGCCTTGCGTTGTTGCATGGCCTGGATCTTCTCCTCGACGGTGCCGGTGCAGATCAGCTTGTAGACGAATACGTGCTTTTCCTGACCGATGCGATGGGCACGATCGGTGGCCTGGGCTTCGACGGCGGGGTTCCACCACGGATCGTAGTGGATCACGGTGTCGGCAGCGGTCAGATTCAAACCGACGCCACCGGCCTTCAGGCTGATCAGGAAAATCGGCACTTGTTTCGCCTGGAAACGGGCGACGAGATCGGCGCGCTGCGTGCTCGGTGTTTGCCCGGTCAGCAACTGGAACTTCTGCTTGCGCTGGGTCAAGGCTTTGGCGATCAGATCGAGCATTTCGGCGAACTGGCTGAAGACGAGAATGCGACGGCCCTCGGCAACCAGGCTGTCGGTCAACTCGAGAAGCAATTCGAGTTTGGCCGATTGCTTGATGCGTTTGGCCCCTTCGAGTTTGACCAGGCGCGGATCGCAGCAGGCCTGGCGCAATTTGAGCAACGCATCAAGAACGATGATGCCGCTCTGTGCCAGTCCGCGCTTTTGCACTTCGGCAAGAACGCGTTCGTGCTGGGCCAGACGCAGGGTTTCGTAGAGTTCGCGTTGCGCACCATCGAGTTCGACGTTGCGCGGGATGAAGGTTTTTTCGGGAAGATCGTCGAGCACGTCTTCCTTGCGCCGGCGCAGCAGCAGCGGCGCGATGCGTCGACTCAGGCGTTCGCGGCGCTCGACATCGTTGTGTTTCTCGATCGGCGTGCGATAGAAGCGGGTGAAGTGGCGATCACTGCCGAGCAGGCCAGGCTCGACCGCATCGAACTGGGCCCAGAGTTCACCAAGATGATTCTCCAGCGGCGTCCCGGTCATGGCCAGACGCCGTTGTGCGGGAATTTCGCGGACGATCCTGGCCGCCTGGCTCTTTGCGTTCTTGACCACTTGTGACTCATCGAGCACAAGCAGAGCGTAATCGTGGGCGAGCAATTCGTCTCGATCGCGAGCCAGCAGCGGATAGGTGGTAATGACCAGATCGTGATGCGGGATTGCCTCGTGCAGACCACCGCGGGCCGGCCCGTGCAGGACCAGCACGGACAGATCGGGCGTGAAGCGCCTGGCCTCATCGCGCCAGTTCGAAACCAGACTGGTCGGGGCGACGATCAGCACCGGGCGATCCAGATTGCCACGCTGCTTTTCGGCGAGCAGATGGGCGAGCACCTGCACGGTCTTGCCGAGCCCCATGTCATCGGCAAGCACGCCGCCGAGTCCGGCATCGGCGAGAAAGCCGAGCCAGGCCAGACCATCACGCTGGTAACTGCGCAGGGTCGCCTTGAAGCCGGGCGGCTCCATCGCCGGTGTTCGTGCATCCCGCAAGCGGGCCAGTTGTTCACGCAGCTTCTCGCCGCCGCGCCACGGCATTTCGGATTTCGCCGACAGCTCATCAAGGACACTGGCCTGCGAGCGGCGCAGGCGCAGGGCGCCCTGCTCGGCATCGCGCTCGGGCATATCCTGCAGCCATTCGAGCAGGGGCGACATCAACTCGCGCAGGCGTGCCAGTGGCAACGGTACGCGACGGCGATCATCGATCGGCACCAGCCACAACGCATCGTCATCCTCGCCCTTGCGAGGACTCAACGGAAAGCCGGGATCGCTGAGCAGTCGGCGCAGGATCGGCAGCAGGTCGACGCGCTCGCCGCCAATATCGATGCCGAGGCTCAGGTCGAACCAGGCATTGCCGGATTCCTCGATCTCGGCATACCAGTCATCCGGCTCATCGAGTAGCTCGAACGGAAAACCGGCATCGGTCTCAAGCTGGAATCCGGAATCCCGCAGACGCGGTGCCAGCGCGAAAAGATGCTCGGCAGCGATCAGCTGACCGCGACGCGGTTCGAGTACGAAGTCGCCATCGGCAAACGTATCGCGTGGCAGGTTGGGCAGGCGTGGCAACAGGTCAATGTCGATCAGTCCCAGCTCCTCGAGCTGCTCACAAGCGGCAATCTCGGCGGAACGATCGCGCACGATGTCGAGCAATCGCCCCTCGTGCATGCGCCGTTCGCGCGGCTTGACCGGAGCAAATGGCAGACGCGGCCCTTCATAGTCGAAACTCAGACGCACGCAGCCGGCCTGATAGCGCTGGGTAACGCCCTGATTCAGGACCAGCACCGGAAATGCACGCAGGGTCAGCACCGGGATCGGCGTGACCTCGTGGGTTTGTGGCGTCGCTGCCCGCGATGGTTTCGGCAGGCTTTGGAGCTGATGGGTTTGATTCCAGCGTTCGACGACGAAATCGGCATGCTCGGGCAGCAGTGCCGGCGCACGCAGGGCGGCATCGATGACCTGGGCATCGCCCTCGACACGTCCGATGGCGAGCTTGGTCGGATCGTAATACCAGATCTGCGCGATCCGCAGCAGACGGGTACTGGCGTCAGCCTCAAACAGTTGCGGAGCCAGCTTCTGGTTGCCGTCGTCGGAGAGTGTCCAGCCCCAATCCAGAGTGCACTGGCTGCCCAGCGCGACCTGTCCGCGCGAAGGCTTTTCGACGAAACACGGATATTCGTTGATGAGGATTTCCAGCAGCGCTTCGTCGCGCTCACCGGTCAACGGATACCAGGCGCTGGATGCGTAGTGCGGGCTGGCCATGCGCAGGCGCGCGACGTGCTCAAACTGGCGCGCGGTCAGGCGTTGCCAGGGATCGGCACCAAACTGGAATTGGCCGACCGGTTGGGGTGAACCGAGACCACCGCGCTTGTTCGGCTTCAGCCAGACCGGCTGCGCCTGCAGACCGGGCAAGGTTCCCTCGCCGATGCGTAGCAGGATGCCAAACACCAGCGCCGGATCCTCGGCCGGTTTGCGCAGCCTGGATCTGGGCTCGGCATTGATTGCATCGAACCAGGGTTTCCACGCCGCCGGCCCATTGCTGGTTGCAGCAGAAGGCCTGGCGGATTCAAGCGCCGAGCCGCGCGTGCCGAGCATCTTCAGGGCGACGGCAGCAACATGCTTGCATTCTCCTTCGAGCGGGCAGGTGCATTGCGTGGCGAATCTCGGTTTGCCGCCGTTGAGGCCGATCAGGATGGCCGCGGTATAGGGATCCGGCTCACGGCCTTGCACGGATCCGAAAAGGGTCCCGGCATCGTCTGAATTTTCGTACCAGATTTCACGCACGCGGCTGCGGCGCAGGTAATCCGCACCTTTGGCGAGCGTCGGCTGGTCGAGCACCGAGTGGGTGCTGCGCGACAGCAACTGGCGAAACAGCGACTCTTCCATGCGCTGGCAAAGGATCCATCAGCAAGATCGAACCGACAATCGTGCCTGCCTCGGTCGGCTTCGTCCAGCACTGTGGATCTGGCTTCGGCACGATGTCGATCAAGCCCAAGCCGATGGCTTGAGGTTGGTAATCGGCTCACGGCTGATTCAGTGGTTCGCCAGCAGGTCCTCAACGTGGGCACTGAACTCGGCGACCCTGCCGGCATCGAGACTCTTTCGCAGCAGACGACGAAACTCCGGCAGATGCCCCCTCAGCGCCTCGTGCGAGTTGCTCTTTTCGATTTTCTGGCTGAACAGAAAGGCACGCAAACCGACTTTGGCGCTGAGCGTCTGGCTCATGTATTCGCGTGCCTGGACCAGGCCGTCGGAGACAGTTGGCGATGCAACTGCTGGTGTCGCTTCGCTGGCGACCGGGCTTGCCTCGGCAGGCGCAACGAGCCTGGCTTCCGAGTTGGCCGATGAAGGCAGGTCAGGCGGCGGCGCGGTGATGACTTCGGCCGGGTCGTGCGAATGATCGGTCGAAGTGAACTCGATCAATCCAGACGCCAGCAATTCCCCAAGCAGGCTGTCAATATCGTTGATGGCGACGAACTGCTTGCGAATGCTTCCGACCGTGCGTTCGCCATTGATCGAAATCAGCACCATGCGCTGGCGGGCGCCGATCTTCAGCTTGCGCTCGTCGATTTCGAGTCGACCGGCTTCGGTCTTGACCGGAATGGAGCTCTCGAGCATGTGTTTTCCCTCGTTTCCCCGATGCGCATGCTAGGCAATGGAGCGGCTAATGAAAAGCGTGTGACACCCAGTGGCCGATTCGGACATCGCCACAGCCACTCAGCGGCGAGGCGGCGAGACCTCGTCGTCAAGCAGCTCGAACCGATATCCGACGCCATAGACGGCGGCAATCGGGTCGATGCCCGCATCAAGCAGCTTTTTTCTCAAGTTCTTGACGTGACTGTCGACCGTCCGATCACTGACAACGCGGTGATCTGCATAAAGCGCGCCAATCAGCTGCTCGCGCGAGAAGACCCGACCGGGCTGGCTGGCCAGTTTGCCGAGCAGGCGGAATTCGACCGGGGTCAGGGCCAGCGGCTGGCCATGCACACGCGCTTCAAAACGCTCCTCGTCAAGAACCACGGCGCGGGCAACCGACTCGTCCTGCGGGCGTGACCGGCGCAGCACGGCACGTACCCGTGCCACCACTTCACGCGGACTGAATGGCTTGCAGATGTAGTCGTCAGCGCCCAGTTCGAGGCCGAGCAGACGATCGATCTCCTCGACCCGCGCGGTGAGCATGAGGATGGGGACCGCGGAGAACGCACGCACTTGCCGGCACAAGGTCAAGCCATCGATACCGGGCAAGTTGATGTCGAGCAGGATCGCATCGGGCGCGTGTTGCCGAATCCACTCGATCGCGTTGTTGCCGCTTTCGAGAATGCTCGCCTGAAAGCCGCCGGCATGCAGATAGTCACTCATCAGAGCCGACAGTTTCGGTTCGTCTTCGATGATCAGAATGTGTGCGGTTTGATTCATGCGTTTGGCAAGGCCAGGGGAATGCGGATTTCGATGCACAAACCACCGAGCGAGGAATGCCGTGCCTTGATCGTTCCCTCGTGCGCGCCAACGATGGCGCGGCAGATGGCAAGACCGAGGCCGGCACCTCCGGCTGCGCGATTGCGCGAAGCATCAACGCGATACAAGCGCTCGAACAGGAGTTCCAGCGACTCTTCCGGCACGCCGGGTGCACTGTCCTCGATGGACAGGATGGCCTGATCCGCGTTTCTTTTCAGGGCAACGCGAATGCGCCCGGGTGCGTCCGTGTAACGCCGCGTATTGGTCATCAGGTTGTCGATGAGTTGGCCGATGCGTCGTGCGTCTGCGCGGATTGGGGGCAGCTCGTCGATATCGGTTTCGACGCTCAACCCCGCTGCGGAAAGAATGGCTGTCTGGGTCTCCAGTGCGTCGCTGATCAGTTCTCCGAGATCCAGCGTTTCAAAACGATATTCAAGTGCACCGGCATCGGCCAGCGACAGCAGATACAAATCCTCGATCAAGGAACCCATGCGCTCACATTCGGCATTCAGCGAGTTCAACGCTGCCGGCGTCGGGCTGCGCACGCCATCCTGCAAGGCCTGGATCTCGCCGCGCAGGATGCTCAACGGTGTGCGCAATTCATGCGCGATATCGGCACCCCAGCGTCGACGTGCCTCACGATGTTGCTCAAGCGTACCGGCAAGATGATTGAAATCACGCGCCAGCGCACCGAGTTCGTCACCTCGCCGA
Organism: Dokdonella sp.; assembly: GCF_035703485.1. Lineage (GTDB taxonomy): Bacteria > Pseudomonadota > Gammaproteobacteria > Xanthomonadales > Rhodanobacteraceae > Dokdonella. Next base: position 7,297 of record NZ_DASSYD010000097.1, read on the forward strand.
TCGCCGATGCGACGTCCATAATCGCCCGCGGCCAGCGCCCGCGTACCGGCGGCCAACTCGCGAACCGGGGTCAGCAACCAGCGCGCCAGGGTAAATGCCAATAACAGCGCGATCGCAAGAATGGCCACGCCTGCGGCCAGCGCAACACGCAATTGCTCGCGAGCGAAAGCCAGGTCAGCAGCACTTCGCAACTGCGGCAGTGCCGCCAAAAGCAAACTGCCGATGCGCTTGCCATCAAGCTCGACAGGCACGCTGGCCGAGTTGCGTGCAATCGACGCGTCGCCGACAACCGGTTTACCGTTCGCATCGACCAGCAGCAGACGTGAGAGCTGGGCCTCATAACGGCGACGCGCGTGCTCGAATCTACGCTCCCGCCACGCCTCCGGCGGCATTCGATGATGAGCCGATTCGCTATCGCGTCCCGGCTCATTGGCCACGGATGGCTCACCACGCTGGCGATCCGCCTGGCGCAGCGTGCGACGAAGATCCGGAGCGATCAACTCGCTGAATTGGCGCCGGTCACCGTGGAGGAAACTCCAGCTTCCGTGTTCGGAATACGAATCGGCAAGCCGATCTGCGACCGGCTGCAGGCGTTCCAGCGCGGCCTGATCGAGGTAGGCCAGGAAGCCGCGACGGAATGCCTGCTGCTGCCAGACGACGAAACCGGCCAGGGCAATGCTGGCCAGCGCGGCGAAGGTCAGAAACAGGCGTTGCCAGAGACGAAGGTTCATTGATGCAGTCAAATTGCGGCCGACCGGCGCACGATAGCGCGAGCGCACGTCGAAGATTCAATCTGCGCAGAATTTCCATGATTCCTCTGCGATTGCTGCGCATTGCTGGTCCAGGCTGGAATCACGAGACGATCCGCCAGACGGCGATGCAGAAGCCAGCGGCAGCATGCCCCGTTGCCTGACTTTGCGCACGTCGAACCCCCACGATTCCCGGTCTGGCGGAATCGTCTCGTGTCACTCCCCACAAGCAAAGGAAACGACCATGAAACTATTCAGTACCAAGGCCATTGCCAGCGCCCTGCTGGTCACGTTGCTCGCCAGTGCAGCGTATGCAGACACGCGCCCGAGCCGGCAATCTCCCGAGGCCAGGATCGCCACGGTTCCGGGCCTTACCCAAACCCAGCGAGATGACATCGTCCGCATCGAAATGGAAACCCGAGAAGCACAACGCGCCTTGATGGACAGGGTGCGCAACGAGCGCAAGATCCTGCGCGAAGAGCAAAACAGCAAACTCCGAGCCGCGCTCGGCGACACCGCCTATGCCAACTATGTGAGCTGGAAACTTGAACAACGCGCTGAGCATCGTGGCGCACGCCGCAGCCATGGCAAGGGATACCGATCAGCACCGTCCGGTGCAGAACAAGGCATGGAGCCTGCAACCGGTGAGTGAATCCGGCGGCGTGGTGTCTGTCGGGATTTGACTCGGCAGGCTTGTCAGGCAACTCCCTTCGCCCCTCGGCAGAAGGAAACAGGCGTCAGGAGGCATGCTCGGGGACCGCTGTGACCACGAATCGCAGCGGTCCTCCTGCGGTCAAGGCATCGAACGGATAGCAGGTGACCAGCATCAGGCCATTGGCATCGTTGTCGACGCCGATGTGCTCGCGACTCGAGTCGGCAATGCGCATGGTCGTGACACGCAGCATCCGTGAACCATCGGCGTTGTCGATTTCGATCCGGTCGCCGATACGCAGATTGCGCAAAAAAGCAAAATGCGTATCGCGGTGGGCGCTGACCACGCTCAAGCCCGGCGTTCCGGGTATCGCGGTGGATTCCGCCCAGCCCGGCCCGAATGCCAGCGTGCGACCCGAATCACCGCTGAGAACAATCTCGTCGATACCCAGTCGGGCAACCTTCAATCTGGCCACCGGTGAAGTATCCGCCCACGGCCAGGGCTTGGCCGGGTCACCGGTTTGCAGACGTTGCTGCCAGGCACGTTGCAGCAGGACCTGGGCCAGTTCGGCCTTGGCATTCATGTAGGCGGCATGGCTGAGCGGCATGCACGCGCACAGGGCCAGCAGGCATGCCGTACGACGCAGGAGTTTCGCTGTCATCAGCGTTGCCCTAGAGCGGAACCCAGTCGTTGGCCGGATCTTCGCTGCACGCTGCACGCGGGCTGGCGATCGTGTCGATAACGATGGTTTGCGGAGTTACCCAGGCCTCGCCGCCAAGCCAGTCGTTCGCACCATCATCATGGTTCGGCTGATCACGCGATGGGCCAGCTTGCCAGTTCAAGAAAGAAAGATTCATTTCGATTCTCCAAAGTCAGGCCGGGAAGGAATTCGATTGGCGACGCCGTCCGCACCAGGCGAACACTCCGGCGATCAGCAGCAAGATCAGTCCGATCAGCATTTGCAGCGGCGCCGAGGTGGCGGTCGCGGCATAGGCCAGGCTGCCGGCGGGCTGGCCATTGGCGATGCGTTTGGAGAGCAGATCCTCAGCGGCATCGCGCGCCGGGGTCTGCTCGACGGCGATCAGGCTGGTGTACGGGCTGACCAGGTGATGGTCGATGGCCAGTTGCAGCACCGCGTTGCGCACCTCGTCGGCATTGGCACCCTGATCGATCGACTGCTCAAGACTCTCGATCTTGCGTTGCGCCCACAGGCGCGCGATTCCGGTAGCTCTGGCCGCACGATCCATCGGCAGCGATTTCGCCCACGACGAGGTACTACCCGTCGCGCGCGCCTCAAGCGTGCCGTGCAGGTTCGACAGCTTGGCAACAACGAGCAGTGGCTCGCCGGCGTACAGATCGGGCAGGCGCTGCGGGTAGCTCTCGGCAATCCCGGGCCAGCTCAGGGAAAGATCGCGAAGCGCCGGCCGATCGAGTTTGGCGAACAGCTCGTGCATGCGCGCCTGCACCTCGGCCGGACCACGAATGACGATGGATGATCCCCGTCCCGAGGTCGCCGCGCGGGTGATGAACTGCGCGTTCGGCGCACTGCCGATGCCGATCGGGAACAGCCGCGACTGGCCAAGATCGTGATCGATCAGTTGATAGAGCCCGGCGGCATCATCGACCGCGCCGTCGGTGGCGAATACGACCTGGCGCACATAGCCAGGCGGCGGAGATCCCTGCAACGCGGCACGCAAGGCGGTGACCATTCCGGTGCCACCGGTGGCGTAGAGTTTTGCCACCCACTGTCGCGCCAGGGCCACGTCCGCGGGTGTCGCCGGAACCGCCTGATCGAACAGCGACTCGGTTTCCGAATTGAACTGGATGACATTGAAACGATCACTCGGACGCAATGAGGACAAGGCCAGATCGAGCGCGGCACGCGCCTGCCTGATCGACTCACCCTGCATCGAGCCCGAGGTGTCGATGACCAGGATCAGTTCGCGCGGCAACGGCTCGGCGATCTCGCTGTTCGGCAACATCATGATCATCGCGTAGGTTTCGCCGTCGACGGCTTCGCTGAGCATGGCCGAAGCGGGTGCGCTGCCGAGCACCGGCAGCCAATCGAGAACGAAATCGCGATCGGCGGCAACACTGCCTCTGGCCAGAGTGATCGAGTAGCGCGTGCCCTGACGTTTCACGGTCAGCGCATGCGTCGAGCTTTCGATCCGACTCAGGGCAAGCCCGGGATCGAGATCGATGCTGATTGCGACCGTCGGTGCCTCTGTGCTGTGCACATCATCGTGGGTCGTCGATGATCTGGATGGATGTGAATTGGCCCCTTCTTCAGCGTTCCCCGCGAGCTTCTGCGACACGTATCTGGGCGTGTAGGTCAGCGGCAGGGTCAGCGAAAAGCGATCATCGTGATAGCTCACCTGCTGCCACCAGCGCACTTCGACTTCGAGGGTCTCACCCGGGCCGACATTGGCCACGGCGGTGCGGAACAGGTTGGCCCGATCCGCTTCGACCAGAGCCGCGCGCTTGCCGCTCGCCGCCGCCTCGACGTATTCGCGGCGCGCCTGCTCCTTCTCGCGGATCTCGCCGACGATGACGCGCTCACCGACCCGCAAGGTCATGTCATGCACGGCGGCGCCATCAGGCAATGGCAGCAGGTATTGCGCCTCAATCCAGTCGTTGCTGGTGTTGGTGAAACGCTGACGGATGCTGGCTTCGGCGATGAGTCCGCCAATTTGGTAGTAGACATCGCTGGCCAGCGCAACGAGTTCGAACGGTTGGCCGTCCGTGGCCGTTGCCTTGATCGTGCCGAAACCCGTTTCCGCACGTGCTCCGGCGGCGAAGCCAAGCACGAGGACGAGAATCGCGAAGATTGTGCGCAGCGGCTCGAAGCCGGGTTGAAGATCGGTATTGGTTTCGTTGTGGTCCGCTTTCATTGCACGCTCCCGGTGGCTTCGATGCCATTCCAGCGAACGTCGCGGGCCGGTTCGCGTCCGCTCGGTGACGCGTTCGCGATCAGTTGTGGCGGTTTGCGGGCAATCGTGGTTCACGCATTGCGGCATGGGTACGACGCTGCGTAAGCTCATTGCAACGCCATTGGAGTGAAGTCATGCCGCGCAGCATTGCCATCGTTGAAGATGAACCGCTGATCCGCGCCAACTATGTCGAGGCGCTGACCCGCGCCGGCTACGAAGTGCGCGGCTATGCCGGCCGTGCCGAAGCCGAAAGCGCATTCGCCCAGCGCATGCCCGAGCTGGTCATCATTGATGTCGGCCTCGGCGACGAGCCGGAAGGCGGTTTCGATTTGTGCCGCAATCTGCGCGCAAGGGAAGCGACCCTGCCGATCATTTTCCTGACCGCACGCGATTCGGATTTCGATGTGATCTCCGGCCTGCGTCTGGGTGCTGATGACTACCTGGCCAAGGACGTCTCATTCCACCAACTCGCCGCGCGCATCAGCGCCCTGTTCCGGCGCATGGAAGCCCTGCGCAAGCCAAGCGCCGCCGACAGCATCCACGAAGAAGGCCCGCTGCGCGTCGAATCCGAACGCATGCGCGTCACCTGGAACGGCGAAGAAGTGCCGCTGACCGTCACCGAATTCTGGATGGTGCACACCCTGGTGCGCTTCCCCGGCCACGTAAAGAGCCGCGAACAACTGATGCGCGACGCCCAGGTCGTCGTCGACGACGCCACCATCACCTCCCACATCAAACGCATCCGGCGCAAATTCATCGCCATCGATCCCGCCTTTGATGCGATTGATACCGTGCACGGTGCGGGATATAGGTGGGTTGTTAGAGGAGCGGGAGTGGGTTAGAGCTGGAAATGGGGAGTGGGGAGTGGGAAAAGCCAATGCCCTGCCACCTCGTCATTCCAGCGCAGGCTGCTTTCCCCGCTAACCGCTAACCTGTACCAAGCTACCCCTCACACTCCCAGCGCCAACCCACTCCCGACTCCCCACTCCCGTTTTCAACCCACTCCCCACTCCCGCCCCACCCATGTCCCTGCGCCTGAAACTCCTCCTCGTTGCCCTGTCCACGCTGACCCTGCCCTGGGCCGGCTGGCAGTTTGTGCAGCAGACCGAGGCGGTGTTGCGCCAGGGTCAGGAGCAGACCCTGCTGGCTTCGGCGAGTACGCTGGCGCGTTCGCTTGATGTACTGGGCATCGAGGCGCCGCAGCCGGATGCCGTGCTCTACGTGCACGAACGCAAGGCGGTCATGCATATCGATGGCTATGGTGATGACTGGCAGACCTTCCGGCCCTATGCGCAAACCATTGCGGCGGATGGCGACAAGGCCAAGCTTGAGGTCATGCTCGCTGAAGATGAGCAATGGCTTTATCTCTATGCGCGGGTGCGCGATGCGACACGGCAGCGTGTTGATGCCAGGGATTTCGCGGTGTCACGCAGCGACTATCTCGATCTGTCCCTGATTCGTGCCGGCCAGTCTCGCCGCTACCGAATCGCGAGTGCGGCCCCGGGCAGTTTCGATGCGCCGGCGATTGACGGTGAAGGCCCGTTCCCGGATCGTCTGACCGGCGAATGGCAGGAGGATGGCTCCGGCTACAGCATCGAGTTGCGGATTGCGCGATCCGACGCGCCGGATCACATGCTCTTCGATGTCCACGACTCTGCCGTTGCAACTCGGACACCCGGCACGCCTCTCGCCTTGCTCGGCTACAACAAGGCCACCGCCATCTTGCTCGCCAGGCTCGCTCCCGACCATGTGCGCGTGCGCATGGTCTCGGCCGATGGCTGGCTGGTGGCCGCTGGTGGTTCGCTCGATTTCGCTGTGCCAGCAGGGCAAGACCAGGGCTGGCTGGCCGGTTTCATTTATCGCCATCTGCTCGCACCGGAGTCGACCGATGGAGCTTCAGCGCCCCGCTATGTCAACGCTTTCGGCGCCATCGATCCGCGCTTGCAAGGCGATGATCTCTGGCAGGCTTTGTCTGGCGTGCCCGCGACCGGATGGCGCAGCACCGACAACGGAGGTGTGTTGCTGATTGCCGCAGTTCCCTTGCGCAGTCGCGATGCCCAGCGTGGCGCGCTCGTACTTGAGCAGGCCAACCCATCCCTGCCGATGCTGGCCAATCGGGCGCTGTCGAGCCTGCTCGGTGCAAGCCTGCTGGCCCTGCTGGTAACCGCGGCCTTGTTGCTGTTGTTTGGCGGCTTGTTGAGTTGGCGGATTCGCCGCCTGCGCAATGCAACCGAGCGCGCGACACGAGCCGGAGGTCGGCTTTCCGGTCCGCTGCCGCTGGCCAATTCCAGCGATGAACTCGGTGATCTGGCGCGCAGCTTTGGACGTCTGTTCGACGAAGTCGGCAGCTACACCGAGTACCTGCAGACCCTCGCATCCAAACTCTCGCATGAACTCAATACGCCACTGGCCATCGTCAAATCCTCGCTCGACAACCTCGACCACCAGAACCTGCCGAGCGATGCCCAACCGTATCTTGATCGTGCCCGCGATGGCGCCGGAAGACTCGGCGGCATCGTCCGCGCGATGAGTGAATCGAGTCGCGTGGAACGCGCGATCGCTTCGGCCGAAGCCGAGGATTTCGATCTGCGCGAACTGGTCGCCGGTTGCGCCGAAGGCTATCGCAGCGTTGCCGGTTCACGGCAGCTGCAAGTGAATCTCACCGAGAGTCCGCTGCCATTCCACGGCGCACCCGATCTGATTGCCCAGGCACTCGACAAGCTGTTCGACAACGCGCGCTCATTTTGCAGCGCGGATGGATGGATCCGGATTGGACTGGCCCGTGGCGAGTCGGGAATCATCCTGCGCATGGCCAACAGCGGTCCGCTGCTGCCTGGCAACATGCAGGAGCGCCTGTTCGATTCACTGGTCAGTCTGCGCGAGCGCAGCGCGCGCGGTGGCGGCGAGACGCCGCATCTTGGCCTAGGCCTGCATGTCGTGCGCCTCGTTGCGGAATTGCATAACGGCCATGCCAGTGCAGCCAACCTCGCCGATGGCAGCGGCGTCGAATTCAGCTTGCACCTGGCGGCAATGACCCGCCGCCGGTTGGGATAATCCACGGCGTGGCGCCCGCGCTGTCGCGATTCACCATGCCCTGCTATCTTCTCGGGCCGTTTTGACCTGAAGCAGAGCCGTGATCACGCAGGAACAATTCAACGCCTACGCCGCCGAGGGCTACAACCGGATTCCGGTCGCGCGCGAAGTGCTGTCGGATCTGGATACGCCACTGTCGGTGTACCTGAAGCTCGCCGATGGACCGTATTCGTATCTGTTCGAATCGGTGCAGGGTGGCGAGAACTGGGGACGCCATTCGATCATTGGTCTGCCGTGTCGACGCGTCTACTCGTTACGCGGACACACGCTGAGCATCGAGGAACTTGGCGAAGTCGTCGAGACTCGTGAACTGGCCGATCCGCTGGCCGAAATCGACGCGCTTCGCCAGCAATACCGCGTGCCGACCCTGACCGACATGCCGGCATTTTCCGGCGGCCTGGTCGGCTATTTCGGTTTCGAGACGATTGGCTGGATCGAGCCGCGATTCGCCATGGACGACAAGCCCGACCAGCTTGGCACGCCTGACGCCCTGCTCATGCTCAGCGAGGAAGTCGCCGTCTTCGACAACCTCAAGGGGCGGCTGTATTTGATCGTGCATGCTGATCCGTCGCAGCCACAGGCTTATGCTCAGGCTTGTCGTCGACTCGACCAACTGGCCTTTCGCCTGCGACATTCCGGATCGAGCTATCCGGAGACACTCGATCCGAAGCCGCTCGACGAAGCTGATTTCGTCTCCGGTTTCACCCGCGAGGGTTTCGAGGCAGCGGTGCGCCAGGCCCAGGAATATATCCGTGCCGGCGACATTTTCCAGGTCGTTCTTTCACAACGGCTCAGCGTGCCGTTTCGCGCACGACCGGTCGATGTCTATCGCGCCCTGCGTTCGCTGAATCCGTCGCCATACATGTACTTCATCGATTTGGGCGTGAGCCAGATTGTCGGTTCTTCGCCGGAAATTCTTGTACGCCAGCAGCATGGCAAGGTCACCCTGCGACCGTTGGCCGGAACCCGGCCCCGTGGCGATACGCCCGAGCAGGATCTTGCCCTCGAAGCCGAACTGCTGGCCGATCCGAAAGAGCGCGCCGAACATCTGATGCTGATCGATCTCGGCCGCAACGATGTCGGCCGGGTCAGCAAGACCGGCAGCGTCAAGCTGACCGACAGCTTCGCCATCGAACGCTATTCACATGTCATGCACATCGTCAGCCAGGTCGAAGGCGATCTCATTGATGGCCTGACCAGCATGGACGTGCTGCGCGCGTCGTTTCCAGCCGGAACGGTCAGCGGCGCGCCGAAGATTCGTGCGCTCGAAGTGATCCGCGAACTCGAACCGATCAAGCGCAACATTTATGCCGGCTCGATCGGTTACATCGGCTGGTCCGGCGATACCGACATGGCCATTGCCATCCGCACCGCCGTGATCCAGGACGGCCACCTGCACGTACAAGCCGGTGCCGGCATCGTCTACGACTCCGACCCAGCCACCGAATGGGCCGAGACGATGAACAAGGGCCGGGCGTTGTTTCGCGCCGTGGCGCGCGCGGCGAGCGGGCTTTGAAGGCGGGAGTGGGGAGTGGGGAATAGGGAGTGGAAAGGGCGGTTTCGGCGAATTGGATTGTGTCGCGAGAACCATGGTGGTCACATCGACATGTAGAAGAGCGCTCTCCGCTCACCGCTCACCGCTCACCGCTCACCGCTCACCGCTCCCCACTCCCCACTCCCGCATCAAAGCCCGCTCACCAGCCATCAGGTTGAAATCGCCAGGCGCTCGCCCTTGTAGATATGCGCGGTGATGAAGTACACGATCACCGCTGCCAACGACGTGCATGCAAAGCACAGGGCGATTTCGGCGCTGCCGATGGCTTCACCACGCATCAGCCGGGTGATCGTGACTTGCTGGCCGACCAGCGGTACGGCGTACATCCAGGTTTCCACCTTGAACGGGAAGATCGACATCAGCAGGGTCGGTAGGGCCGGCACGAACATCAGCAGCGACAGATAGGTCTGCGCCTCACGGAAGCTCTTGGCGAAGGCGGCGGCCAGGGTTTGCAGCGTGGCGATCAGGAATACCAGCGGCAACATCGTGATCAGGGTCAACACCGCAAAGTGGGTGCCGATCGACAGAGTCATGCCGAGCTTTTCTGTCGGCATGAACTGACCGGCAAACGAAAACGCGATGATGCTGAGCAACAGCGTGGTCAGGGCAAAGGCACCGGTGGCTCCGAGCTTGCCGAGCAGGATCTTTGTGCGCGCGACCGGGTTGGCGAACAGCGGTTCGAGGGACTGTCGTTCACGCTCGCCGGCGGTGGTATCGATGGCCAGAGCCATGCCGCCGATAAAGGCGCCGAGGATGAAGAAGTAAGGCAGCATCGAGAACATCATGCCGCCGCGCGCCTGCGCGGTGGATTGGTCGCGATCGGCGATCACCAGTGGCCGGGTTATCGTTGGTGACAAGCCACGCGCGACCAGACGCAGCGAACTCGTGCGCTGGCCATAGCCTTCGATAATGCTGCGCAGGCGGCTCACCGAACCCTGCGCATCGCGTTGCGATTCATCGAAGATCAATTCGACCTGGGCTGGCTCGCCCTTCTTCCACGCGTCGGCATAGCTCGGTGGAATGCGCAGAACCAGATCGGCCTCCTGATCACGTACCGCTTGTTCTGGATTCGTGATCGGATCCTTGATGATGACGCCGTACTGGGTCAACGCATCGATCAGGTTCGGCGCGTTCTCGGCACCGATGACCGGCACCGGCAACGGCTTTTCGGCCTTGTCGAGTTCGCGCGAAACGATGCCATTGATCAGCAAGACAAAAATCAGTGGTGCCATCAGCGGACCGGTGAGCAAGGTGTTGATGACGGTGCGTCGGTCGCGGATGTTCTCGCGCACTTCCTTGAGAAAGACAGTGAGGATGGTTTTCATGCGGCGAGTCCTTCTGCGGATCCGATGACCTGGACAAAGGCATCTTCGAGATTGGGGGTTCCGGCCTGCTCGCGCAGCTGGTCTGGCGAGGCATCGGCAACGACGCGGCCATGGGCGATGACGACGATGCGATCACACAGTGCGCCGACCTCCTGCATGATGTGACTGGAGAACAGTACGCAGCGGCCTTCGGCTTTCAAGTGACGCAGGAAGTCACGCATGGCCCGAGTCGCCATGACATCAAGACCATTGGTCGGCTCATCGAGGATGCAGTTCCTCGGATCATGGATCAGGGCCCGGGCGATTGCGGTCTTCACGCGCTGGCCCTGGGAGAATCCGTCTGTACGTCGATCGATGATTTCGCCCATGTCGAGCGCCTTTGACAGGCCATCGATGCGGCTGGCGATCGTTGCCTCGTCCATGCCTTGCAGGCGTCCGAAGTACTCGATGTTTTCGCGTGAAGTCAGGCGCTTGTACAGGCCGCGTGCGTCGGGCAGCACGCCGAGGCGTTTGCGCACGGCGATCGGATCGACGGCAGCATCGATGCCATCGACCAGCACCTGGCCGCTGTCGGGTTTCATCAAGGTATAGAGCATGCGCAAAGTGGTCGTCTTGCCGGCGCCGTTGGGCCCAAGCAGGCCGGTGATCTCGCCATCGCGTGCGGTGAAGCCTACGCCGTCAACGGCTTTGACCTCGCCGAAGGCCTTGTTCAGTGCTTTCAGTTCGATCATGGTGCAGCTCCATTGAAATCGAGGAAGTAGGGGGTTGGGCCGAGCTCGTCGACGCAAGCAGCATCGAGCGCCTTCGGGGCTAGCGTGTCCATGAATTCGCTGACCAGCTTCGGCATGCAGCCGCGACCGATGACGTTGTGACCCTGGCCCTTGGCGACGATCAGTTTGGCGTTGTCGAGATGCTTCATGACTTGTTCGCCGTAGCGTGGCGGGGTAACCGGATCAAGTTCGCCTTCGAGCACGAGAATCGGCGTATCGCCCTTGACCGGCTCATTGAAGTCAGCCGGCTTCTCGCCGTGCGGCCAGATTTCGCATTGGGCCTTGAGCACGGTGACCATGCGATCACCCAGCAAGGTGTCGACATCGGCTTTGTTTGGCTGCAGTCGATCGGCATCTTCCGAGCAGATCACCGAGAGCTGCAGACCGCTGCCGACCAGATCTTCGATGCCCTGGCTGAGGATGCCGATCTGTCCAAGCAACGGCGCATCGTTGCCGGCCAGCGATTGCTCAATGGTGTGCGGCAGCAAGGCTGCGGTTTCCGGAGCGTAGGCAAACATGCGTACAAGTCCGACCATCGAGTCGCCGTTTAGGGTTTCAGTTTTCTGCTCGAAGCTGACCGGATCGGCGTAACTGACTTTGCGCGGTGAGTCGGTCAGAGCTTTACGCAGCTTGAAGAGATCCGCGTACGGATCAGGAAATGTCTTGGCGCAATCGGCCTGCTTTGCACATTTGGCAAACTGAGCCTTGAGCGCATCATCGAGATTGCGCGCGAACTCGGCGCCGAGGACGAGCTCATTCGGCGCGACACTGTCGAGAACGATGCTGCGCACACCGTCGGGATGGCGCTTGAGATATTGCTGGGCGACGCGGGTGCCATAGGAAACCCCGACCAGATCGAATTTCGGTGCGCCAAGCGCCTGACGCAGCGCTTCGAGATCCTCGACCGCATCGGTAGTCGTATAGAAGCGCGGATCGGCGTGTGCGGACACCTCCTGCAAGCATTGCCGAGTTGATGCGGCTGTGCGTTCGAGATTGAACGGTAGTGAATCCTCGTCCTCTCTCTTGCATTTGAGTGGATTGGAAGCGCCGGTACCGCGCTGGTCGAGCAGGAGCACATGGCGATGTTTGCGCGCCGGTCCAAGCGCGTCGGCCATCTGCGGCCAGGTATCGACCGCTGATTGACCCGGACCACCAGCCAGATAAACGATGAAGTCGTCATCGGCGGCCTGGCTGCTCGGGATCAGGGCGAACTTGAGATCAAGCTTGCGAGAATTCTTGTCGGCGCGGTTCTCCGGCACCTGAAACGGCGAGCACCAGGCCTTGGTGGTAGCCGCCGAGTGTTCGCGCTTGAGTTCGCAAGGCTTGAAGTCCAAGGTGCCAAAGCGAAAGGTTTCGGCACCGGCGGCAATACGAAATTTTCCACTCGTGCTTTGCGCGGAATCCGTCGTCGACGGTTTGTCGCGGTATTTTCCGTAGCCGAATGCAAGCACGGCGAGCAGCGCTGCAATGCCTATTTTCATGTTCTTTTTCATGGAAACCTCTTGGAGACAGATGTCTTGTTGTTCGGGCGATGATCCAGAGTCATTGCGTCATGCCCAGTAGCGATAGCGCAGACGGACCCAGATCTGCGCGCCCAACCAGCAGGCGCACATGATCAAGCCGGCGACCGGAATGGTTGTCTTCATCGCATCGAACAAATCCAGAAAGGTCAGCATGACGATCACGCACAGCGATACCGAGAACGCGATGGTCATGGCCTCGACTTCGATGCGCTGGCGCAATTCGTCGCGTTTGCGCAGACGCCGCATCTCGGCATAGGCCATCCAGGCAATTGAAGGCAGCGGAATCATGGAGACGAGAATTCTCAGCGCACCGGGGTCCATGCGTTTGCTGACGACGCCGGCAATCAGCACGCTGGCGATATAAAACAGGGTCACCGGGCCCATGTCGATCAGGTAACGTTTCCATCGATTCATGACGTTCATTCGAGTTCAGGCATCAGGATTGAAAATGGTTTCGATCGACTCGCCGAACAGGCGCGCGATGGCGAAAGCGAGCGGCAAACTGGGATCGTATTTGCCGGTTTCGATGGCATTGACGGTTTGCCGCGAGACATCAAGACGATCGGCCAGCTCGGCTTGTGACCAGCCACTGTTACTGCGAAGTTCGCGGACGCGATTATTCATTGGTAGCGTCGCTGTGCCCAGATCCGGGCCAGTCCGTAGGCGATCCATTGCGCCGGAAAGACCCAGCGCATGGCGTCTCGCGCACTCAATGCGATGACATTGGCGACCAGCAGCAGACTCAAGGTCAGACAACCGAGTCCCACTGCGACCGCGGCAATAGCCAGCGCTTCAAGATCGATCCGCCGCTGCATCTCGTCACCGGCAAGCAGCAGCCGAACGACGGCGCGTATCGCAAACAGGATTGGAACCACCGGCAGCAGGCTGACCAGCGTGCGCAGCATCAAGGGCGCGTCGAGCAAGCTGTGCTCGAGGAGCCAGAGGCAAAACCAGGTCGTCGCCACATAGGCCAGCGCAGCCGCGAGGCAATTGCCCAGGTTCATTTTGCGATTTTCGTGGGTCACGTGAATCTCCGTGTTGCGCGGCTGCGATTCAACTTCGACGGCGCCTATTCGGCGTCGCAGCGTCGTATCGCCAGGCTACGCGCCAAACCGAAGGTCCCCGCCAGCACCGGAAATACCCAGAACAGAATCGAACCATCGAGCGAGATGACCTCGCCAGCGGCGAGGAAACCGCCAATCAGGCTGGTGACACCGACGACACCCGCTGAAATTGCCAGCGCTTCAAGATGCAGGCGTTGCATCATTTCGTCAGCGGCGAGGATGTGCCGAATAATGGCGCGTGTGGTGAAACCGATTGGAATCACGGGAGCCATGGCGATAAGCGCCCGCAACATGACGTCGTCGGTTGTTCGTACCAGCGGCCACACGGTCAGCATGACGATCGTGTAGACGGCCATCGAGGGCAGGAGTTCGCGCAGATAGCGTTTGTCAGTGGCTCGCATGGGGTATTCCGTGTCAAGTAAGCTTGACATAGCCTAGCGAGCGAAACCGTCAAGTGTCAAGCACCCTTTACACTGAATTGAGCCGGACTAGCGCGAAGAGATATATTTTTCGCGGCGGATCTGCGGCACCGGCAGGCCGGCTTCCTTGAGCAGACTGAAGCTCTCGTCGACCATGTCCGGGTTACCGCACAGATAGACGATATCGGTCGCCGCATCCGGCTTCAGCGCCTCGATGGCGACTTGTACGCGACCGTTGCGATCACCTGCGCGCGGAACGGCGCGCGGCTCGCGACTGAAGCACGGATGGAAGCCGAACCCCGGCGTCGTTTCGGCAAATGCGGCGAATTCGTCACCATAGAGCAGGTCGCCCTCGTTACGCGCGCCGTAGATCAGCTCGAAGCTGCAACCGCGACTCCGGGTCAGCTTCGTGATCAACGGCAACATGGCCCGATACGGCGTGACACCGGTGCCAGTGGCAACCAGCAGGTAGCGCGAATTGCTGTCGGCATCCATCAGGCAGAAGCGACCATACGGGCCGCTCGCATCAACGCTGTCGCCCACTTGCAAACTGCCCAGCAGCTCGGTTGCGGCACCGCCATCGACATAGGACACGGCGATTTCGATCTGCCGGATCGGTGTCGCATCGCCGCTGCCAACCGTTCCGACCGAATAGCTGCGCTTGGTCGGTTTGCCATCGGCATAATGGAAGTGGATTTGCATGAATTGCCCGGGGATGAATGCGAACGGCTCGTCATCGGCGCGCTCGAAGACCATGTGACGCACGGCCGGGGCAATCATGTGGGCGGAAACGAGACGGAGCGGAAACTGGATGATGGCCACGTCGAAAACAGTCGTTGGGAACAGCCCGCTATACTATCAGCCTCCCTCGCCTACGCCTTTCTGCCCATGTCCATGAGCCAAGCCCCCGCGCTCGAAATTCATGAGTTGCGCAAGATCTACGCCGGCGGCGTCGAAGCCCTCAAGGGCATCTCGCTCGACGTCCAGCCCGGCGATTTCTTCGCCCTGCTCGGCCCCAATGGCGCCGGCAAGTCGACCCTGATCGGCATTGTCAGCTCGCTGGTCAATGCCAGCTCCGGCTCGGTCAAGGTGTTCGGCGTCGATATCGCCAGGGATCGCGAGGCAGCGATGCGTCTGCTTGGCCTGGTTCCGCAGGAGGTCAATTTCAACTTCTTCGAGAAGCCGTTCGAGATTCTCTGCAACTACGCGGGCTTTTACGGCATACCACGCGCCGAAGCCAAAATTTGCGCCGAACAGGAATTGCGCCGCGCCCAGCTCTGGGACAAGGCGCACACCATGGCGCGCACGCTTTCCGGCGGCATGAAACGGCGCCTGATGATTGCCCGCGCGATGATGACCCGACCGCGCCTGCTGATTCTCGACGAGCCCACCGCCGGCGTCGATATCGAGATCCGGCGCGGCATGTGGCGCACCTTGAAGGAGGTCAACGCTGCCGGTACCACGGTAATCCTGACCACGCATTATCTGGAGGAGGCCGAGAGCCTGTGCCGCAACCTCGCCATCATTGACGGCGGTCGCATCATCCAGAACGGGCCGATGAAGACCTTGCTCGCGCAGCTCGACGTCGAAGGCTTCCTGCTGGATATCGACGGCGACTTGCCGAACGTATTGCCGGTTATCGATGGCGTCGAGATCCGCGCGGTGGACGGCCGTACGCTCGATCTGGCGATGCCGCGGACGATGAATCTCAACCGCATTTTCGCCAATCTCGACACGGCTGGCATCCGCGTGCGCTCGATGCGCACCAAGACCAACCGCCTTGAGGAATTGTTCGTACGCATGACCGGCAACAAGGATGAAGCAGCATGAGTACGCCGAGCCGCCACCCGAACCTGACCGCACTGGTCACGATCGCGCGTCGCGAGATCACCCGCATCCTGCGTATCTGGGCGCAGACCCTGGTTCCGCCGGCGATCACGATGACCCTGTATTTCCTGATTTTCGGCAGCCTGATCGGTGCTCGCATCGGCGACATGGGCGGCTACGACTACATGGATTTCATCGTCCCCGGCCTGGTCATGATGGCCATCATCCAGAACAGCTACGGCAATATTTCATCGAGTTTCTTCGGTGCGAAATTTGGTCGCCACATCGAGGAAATGCTGGTCAGCCCGATGCCGAACTGGGTCATCCTCGGCGGCTATGTCGCCGGTGCCGTGCTGCGTGGCCTGCTCGTCGGCGTGATTGTCATGTGCATCGCGATGCTGTTCACCGAGGTGCGCATTCCGCATCCACTGATCACCATCAGCACGGTATTGCTCGGCGCGACGATCTTCTCGCTGGCCGGTTTCATCAATGCAATCTTTGCCCGCAAGTTTGATGATGTGGCCATCGTGCCGACCTTCATCCTGACCCCGCTGACCTATCTCGGTGGCGTGTTCTATTCGGTCAAGCTGCTGCCCGATTGGGCTCAGGTATTGACCCACGCCAACCCGATTTTCTACATGGTCAACGCGTTCCGTTACGGCTTGCTCAACACCAGCGACGTGCCGATCTGGATTGCGTTTGCCTTGATGATCGGGTTTGTCGTGGTGTTGGGTGGGCTGGGTTTGTGGTTGTTGAAGCGTGGTGTGGGGTTGCGTTCGTGACGGTGAGCGGGTGAGCGGGAAAGTCCGTTCAAGCGAATTTGATTGATGGGTGAAAACCAGGAATGTCAGAGACAACGCACCAAGCGCCTCGTTGTGCGCTATCCGCTCACCGCTCCCCCGCTCACTATCTGAAACAACGTTTCAGATCCCGAAGAATGCCCGACTCGTCGCCAAGGCATTCGCCGCTGTCACCTCAACCTCCTCTCCGCGATCTCGCGCCAGTTCCTCGACGATGTGCCTGAGATACATCGGCTCGTTGCGCCGGTGCGAGGGTTTCGGGGTGACGGTGCGCGGCAAGAGATACGGCGAGTCGGTTTCGATCATCAGACGATGGGCCGGAATATCACGCACAAGTTCGCGCAGATGGGTGCCGCGGCGTTCGTCGCAGAGCCAGCCGGTGATGCCGATATGCCAGCCGGCATCGAGATAGTCGACCATCTCCTCGCGCGTGCCGGTGAAGCAGTGCACGACGGCCTTGCCGAGACGTCCCTGGTAGTTGCGCATCACCGCCATGAAGTCCGCGTGCGCGTCGCGCTGGTGCAGAAACAAGGGCTTGGCGCAGTCGACGGCAATCTGCAGCTGGCGCTCAAAGGCCTCGATCTGCGCGGCTTGCGGGGAATAGTTGCGGTGATAGTCGAGTCCGGTCTCGCCGACCGCTTTGACCTCGTCGGCTTTGAGGTGCTCGCGCAACTCGGCATCGGTGGCGTCGTCGTAGTCGCTGGCGTGATGCGGATGCACCCCGGCGGTGGCGAACAGCACACCCGGATGCGCGCGGGCCAGCGCTACCGCCATGCGGCTACCGGCCGCGCTCGCCCCGGTGACGATCATTTGCCTGACACCATTGGCCAGCGCCCGCTCCAGCACCTGATCGAAATCAGGTCGAAACGATTCATGGGTGAGGTTGGCACCGATATCAATCAGTTGCATACAGAAAATCGCCGTGCAAAAGCGCGATTATGTCGCCAAGCGATGCACAAGCCTACCGCCTCGCCCTGTTGAAAGTTCACAGCGGGTTCACCCCGTCGCTGCGAGTATCCTTGCCGTTAGTCCAATCCTCCGGAGTTCAACATGTTCAATCACACCCGACTATTCCTTGGCGCCGCATTGCTCGTTGCCGCCTGCTCCGCCAGCGCGGCAACACAGACCACGGTCGGCGTCGACGCCTCGCGCGCAGCGCGGGTCAACACGGTAATGACTGAACGCCTGCAGATGCTGCAGAAACGGTCAGCGGAAGATCCGGCGAAGTCTGCCAACAGCGTGAACTCTGCGATCCCGGGATTGCCGCGACCCAACAATCTGACCCCTTATCCACCGAGCTGCCTGGCTGACCCGTTGCCGGATCAAAGCAGCGGCCCGACCTACAGCCAGAACGTTTCGCTGGCTGCCTTCAATACCAACACGCAACAGGTCGATTCGACCGAGATCGTCAATATCACCATCTGGCGGGTTGCCTGCAGCACGCCCGTAGGATCGAACTTCCAGTCGGCGACGCTGATGCGGATCAACCGCAACAGCAACAGCACAACCATCTACCCCCTGTTCCCGGCCATTCGCGTCAGTCAGGGTTCTGTCGGTTTTGGCGACTCGGACTATCCGGAAAATATCGCTCGAACCGCGATCGAACCCAATACCTGGATATCCGATGTGCAGGTCGACACGCCGATCATCAACGATACAACCTTAGTTCTCGAAAATTACGACAGCAATGTGACCAGCGTGTTTGATTTCAACAATGTCTTCAGCGTGCGCTTTGACAACCTGTTCGCAAGCAACAACCTCTTCTACATCGATGTTCCGGTCTACAACCCGACCGCACAGACCTACCCGGCAGCGTTCCAGAACCTTCCGATCTCGGGCTATATGACCAGCAACTGGTATGACCCGACCGCCAGCGGTGAGGGCATCGCGCTGCAGATCTTTGATCATCCCACCAATGCCGACAGACTTGTAGTTTCGTTCACCTGGACCGCCTTCGATCCGAGCGGCCTGCCGTTCTGGTTGTTTGGTCAGGTGGATATTCCGCGCGGGGCCACAAGCGCAACATCCGGCATGTTCTACAGAACCGGTGGTGGTCTTGGTGGCAACAGTGGTGCTGCAAGCGCTCCGATTCCGTGGGGTTCGGCAACGGTCAGTTTCCCCGATTGCAACAATATGACCTTCAGCTTCGCCTCCAACTCAGGCTTGCCTGCAGGCATCCCGACCGGTAACGGCACGCGCGACTGGATCCGTATTGCCAACATCAACGGACTCGGCTGCCAGTAACCACCTGGATGAATCGTCCTTGACCGAAAACGGCGCGATTGAATCGCGCCGTTTTTCGTTTGCGCGCAGCCGATCGGCGACAATGCCAGTCCTGCCAATTCACGACACCTTGCATTGAGTTCTGCTGATTTCCCCATCCAGGAAGTGCTGCCCGAGCTGTGCCGATCGCTGGCAGCGCATCCGCGACTCGTGCTTGAAGCGCCGCCCGGTGCCGGCAAGACCACTCAGGTACCACCCGCACTGCTCGATGCACCGTGGCGGCGGGGACGGCGCATCCTCATGCTCGAACCGCGACGCATCGCAGCGCGTGCCGCAGCGGAGTTCATGGCCGTGGCACGTGGCGAACAGGTTGGCGAAACCGTCGGCTATCGCATCCGCCACGAATCCAGAATCTCGGCGGCGACACGCATCGAAGTCATCACTGAAGGCATCCTCACGCGAATGTTGCAGGATGATCCGGAACTGCCGGATGTCGCCGCGATCCTGTTCGACGAATTCCACGAGCGCCATCTGCATGGTGATCTCGGTGTCGCTCTGGCGCGCGATGTGCAGGCGACGCTGCGCGAGGATCTGCGTCTGCTCATCATGTCGGCGACGCTCGATGGCGAGCGCATCGCGCGCTGGTTTGATGCGCCACGGCTGAGCAGTGCCGGACGAAGTTTCCCGATACGCATCACGTATCCGCCAGCGCGCGCCGGCGAACATTGGCCGGAGCGCGGCTGGACCGCACATCTCGCTCGTGTGGTTGCGCAGGCACTGGGCGAAGCGGATGGCGATGTTCTGGTGTTCCTGCCCGGCCGCCGCGAAATTGATGCCGCGCGCCGCACACTCGATGCAAACGATATCGATGTTGTCGCCCTGCATGGCGAGTTGTCACTGAGCGATCAGCATGCGGCGCTTGCGCCCTCGGCAACCGGCCGGCGCCGCGTCGTGCTGGCGACCAATGTCGCCGAATCGAGCCTGACCCTGCCCGGTATCCGCGCCGTGATTGATACCGGCCTCGCCCGCGAACCGCGATTCGATGCGAATTCCGGATTCTCGCGTCTGCAGACGGTCAACATTTCGCAAGCTTCGGCCGATCAGCGCGCCGGGCGTGCCGGGCGTCTCGGCCCTGGCATCGCTTATCGATTGTGGCCACAGAGCCGCCGCCTGGAGCCTTCGCGTAGCGCCGAGATTGCACACGTGGAATTGTCGCAACTGGTGCTCGAACTGAAGGCCTGGGGCAGCGATGCGCTGGATTGGCTGGATCCGCCACCGAGCGGAGCCATGGCCCAGGCCAGGGAATTGCTGCGTGCGCTCGGCGCGCTCGAGGCGAACGATTCGATCAACGCCTTTGGTCGCCAGCTGCTTGCTTTCGGCGCGCATCCGCGCCTGGCGGCGGCGGTCTTGCGTGCAGCTACGCAAGATCGGGCCCTGGCCTGCGATCTGGTCGCCCTGATCGAGGCACGCAATCCGCTGCGTGGCCAGGCCAGCCGCGATGATGACTTTCGCCAGCGCGCAAATGCGCTGGCGGCCTGGCGCGGACGCGACTCGCGGTCGATTGGCGAGCTCGGTGCGGATCGCGGAGTACTGGCAGCGATCCAGCAGTCGGCCGATGCCTGGCAACGGCGCGCGCGCGTCAGCCGCGAGAGGTCCGATGCGACGGGAGCAACCACGATCGGCGATATCCTGATCCACGCCTACCCCGATCGCATCGCACGACAGGACAGCGCCAACCCGCGCCGCTACCAGCTCGCCAATGGCCGCGGCGCGCGTCTGCTCGATGAGAGTTCGTTGTACGGTGAGCCGTGGCTGGTCGTCGTCGATTTGCGTTATGACGAACGCGACAGCCTGATCCTTGCCGCCGCGCCATTCGACGAAGCCATCCTTGAGCGTGATTTTGCCGAGCGCTTCGAGCGCGTGCGCAAGGTGCGCTGGAATCGCGACACGCGCGCCGTCGAGGTTTTCGAAGAACGCCGCTTTGCCGCGATCACTCTGCAGCAGCGAAGTGTGCCGGCACGGGCCGAAGACACCGTGCCGGCGCTGATTGCCGCCGTGCGTGAGCTCGGTCTTGAAGCACTGCCGTGGAGCGATTCGGCGATCGAGTTGCGCCAGCGCGTCGAGTTCCTGCGTTGTCATGTGACTGAATCCGGACTGCCGGATTTTTCCGACGAGGCCTTGCTGGCCACGCTCGAATCCTGGCTCGCTCCAGTGCTCGCCAACAAGCGTCGCCTCGATGCCTTGCGCGCCGAGGAATTGTCGAACACGCTGACCGCGCAACTGGACTATGCGCAGCTCCGTCTGCTCGACCAGCAGGCACCAACTTCGATCAAGGTGCCGAGCGGACTTGAACGCCGGCTCAGCTATCCGACCGACGCGACACCGGTGCTGGCGGTCAAGCTGCAGGAATTGTTCGGCCTGGCCGAGTCGCCGCGCGTGGCCAACGGCCGCGTCGCCGTGACCTTGCACCTGCTTTCACCGGCCGGGCGGCCAATTCAGGTGACCCAGGATCTGCGCGGTTTCTGGGAGCGCACCTACCCGGAAGTCAGAAAGGAACTCAAGGGCCGCTATCCCAAGCATCCGTGGCCCGATGACCCGTGGAGCGCCGTCGCCACGCACCGGGCCAAGCCGCGACGCTGAACCAAACATCAACAATGACGGTCGAAAACACGACATTGATCCAATCTGTCGGCGTTCGCGTGGCATGGTAGGCGCCGCGAATCCGCACAACGCATTGCTGCGTTGACGCATCCGAGTATTCCAACCCCTTCGAACACCGAGGCCAAGCATGACCCGATTCAATCGCGCACTCGTATGGATGTCCGCCTTCCTGATTCTGGTGCTTGCGCTTGGCGCTCTCGTTGGCGCGCGTCTGCTTGAGATTTTCCAGGCCAATCCATTTTTCAATGGCGTGATCCTGACCGTGCTGGCCGCCGGCATCGTGGTCAATTTCCGCCAGGTCATGCTGCTCAGCAACGAATCGCGCTGGATCGAATCGTTCCGTCGCTCGAACCCCGAGCGCGCGGTCGAAGGCAAACCCCGCCTGCTGGCACCGATGGCACGCATGCTGGGCAATCGCGAACGCGGCAAGGCGGCGCTGTCGGCACCGTCGATGCGCACGATCCTCGACAGTGTGCAATCGCGTCTTGAGGAATCGCGCGACCTTTCGCGCTACCTGATCGGCCTGGCCATTTTTCTCGGCCTGCTCGGCACGTTCTGGGGCTTGCTGGTGACCATCCGATCGGTCTCGGAAACGATCGGTACGCTGAATGTCGGCAATGATGCGCTGACCATGTTCAGCGCCCTCAAGGAGAACCTCAAGGAGCCGCTTGGCGGCATGGCGACGAGCTTCTCGACCTCGCTGTTCGGCCTCGCCAGTTCACTGGTGATCGGCTTCCTCGATCTGCAAGCCGGGCATGCGCAGAACCGTTTCTACAACGACCTGGAGGAATGGTTGTCGGGCATGACCCATCTTTCTTCGGGCAGCTCATTCGAAGGCGATGCTTCGGTACCGGCCTATGTGCAAGCCCTGCTCGAGCAAACCGCCGACGGCCTTGAACGGATGCAGCGCGCAATCGTCGAGAACGAGCGCGAGCGACGCGGCGCGAACGAGCAGTTCGCTGAAATATCCAGCCAGCTCGGTCGCCTCAATGATTTGATCGCGCGCGATGCCCGGGATCGCCAGGGCGCCGCGCAAACCCAGGATGAACTGAAAACGGTATTGCGCCAGATCGCCAGTCATCCGGCCTCGGATTCGCGCCTGTCCGATGAGCTGCGCAGCGAATTTCGCCTGCTCTCGCGCACGATCGCCGCTGCCGTCGGCACAGGCCGCGAGCCTCGCGCATGAGCTCCCTCGCTCGCCGACGTCGGCGCGCATTCGACATCTGGCCGGGATTCGTCGATGCGCTGAGTTCATTGATCATGGTCATGATCTTTGTCCTGCTGATCTTCGCGATCGGCCAGTTTGTGCTTTCCGACACATTGGCCGGCAAGAACAAGGCGCTGGATTCACTCAATGCGCAGGTCGCCGAGCTCGCCCGCACCCTGTCCCTGAGCGAAGACCAGAAGCGCGCCCTCGACATTCGCGTTGCCGAACTCAGCGCGTCGCTCGGCAGCACCGAGGCCGAACGCGACAAACTCGGAGCCGATCTCAGCGCAGCGAATATCGAGGCGGCCAAACTCAGCAACAACATTACCGCCCTGAACGAACTCAAGGCCCAGCTCGAAGCCGAAGTCGCGCGCCTGGCAACCGATCTCGACACCAGCCGCGGCGATCTGGTCAAGCAAACCGAACTCGGCAATGCGGCAACGGCACAGGTCGAATTGCTCAATCGACAGATGGCCGCGATCCGCGAACAATTGGCCAAACTCGAAACCGCCCTCGGCATTGCCAGGGAAGAGCTCTCGAACAAGGACACGAAAATTGCCGATCTCGGCAACAAGCTCAACATCGCCCTGGCCAATCGCGTTGGCGAACTCGAACGCTACCGCTCTGAATTTTTCGGCAAGTTGCGTGAGGCGCTGGGCAACCGCAGCGACGTGCAAGTATCAGGAGATCGGTTCATCGTGCCGACCGACATCCTGTTCGATTCCGGTTCCGCCGAGCTCGGCCCAGCCGCGCAGGATCGCCTCGATTCGCTGGCCGCGACAGTTCGCGAAGTGTCCGCCGAGATTCCTTCGTCAATCGACTGGGTGTTGCGCATCGATGGCCACACCGACAAGCGGCCAATCCACACCGACCGCTTCCCCTCGAACTGGGAGTTGTCGACCGCGCGTGCCGTGGCCATCGTCAAATATCTGGTGGTCCAGGGCATCCCGGCGAACCGCCTGTCGGCCAACGGCTTCGGCCAGTTCCAGCCGATCGATTCGGCCGATACACCTGAGGCCTACGCGAAGAATCGACGCATCGAGCTGCAGTTGACCAATCGATGAGTCGGTTGGCGCTGTCGCTGGAGTAGGAGTTCTGTGGGAGTGGGACTTGTATCGGCAATGTCCACCAACTTCCGTTCGTGGTGAGCCGAACCCGTCCTTGTCGAAGGGAACCATGATCGCAAGTTTCCGAGCAAGCTCGGCACCGTTGAGTCTCAGCTCGAAAGGTGGCGGCCCAGTTACCTTGGTCTTGAGTTCTACGCCGCTTTGCGGCGCGGCATCCCTGCGAGCCACCCTACGGGCCTTTCCTGCGCCACTTCGCCGCTCCTGCAGCGCAGTGGTGCCTTTCTCTTGGCCACGCAAGAGAAAGACACTCGCTCGCCGGGAGGCGAGTGAAACCCCGGCATGGATGCCGCGCCGCAAAGCGGCGTAGACATCAACAGCAAGGTCACTGGGCCCCTGCCTTCGCAAGGGCGACGAGAAAATGGGAGGGATGCCGCGCGACGAAGGACGACTGCATGGATGCAGGAGGTACGCCTCCATGGATGGAGGCGGTAGAACGGCGTCGGGAACAGCCGTCGAGAGGTCGCTCCTGCGCATCGTGCGCACGCGACATTCGCACATCCATGTGCAGCACAACGCAGGAGCAATTGCCGAGCGTACTTTGGTAGCGCAAAGACGCTGGACTCCTGCCTGCGCAGGAGCGACGGGAGGCGATGGATTTCTTTCGAATTCGGTTTGACGCTAGTCCAGAATACTCCTCAGGCACCATCAATCCGATCATTCTTCGTTCGAACATTGACCACCATGCCAACCAACACCAACCCCCCACCATTCCAACTAGAAACCGAACGCCTGACCCTGCGCGAACTAACGCCCAACGATGCCGCTTTCATGCTCGCCCTGCTCAATGACGCGGATTTCATCCGGCATATCGCCGATCGCGGCGTGCGCACGCTGGAGCAGGCGCGGCAGTACATCGTTGATGGTGCAATGGCGAGTTATCGGGAGCATGGTTTTGGTCTGTGGGGCGTGGTTCCGGATGGCATGGAAGATTGCGTCGGCATCTGTGGGCTGATCCGTCGGGCAAGTCTCGATGATGTCGATATCGGCTACGGCTTTTTGCCCGAAGCGCGCGGCAAGGGTTACGCGCTGGAGGCCTCACGTGCGTGCATGGATTTCGGTCGTGGTCGGCTCGGTCTGCGCCGCATCATTGCGATTACTTCGCAGGACAATCTGCCCTCGGCGCGATTGCTTGAGAAGATCGGCCTGCGTTTCGAACGGCTGATCCGATTGGCTGATGATGCCGAAGAACTGCGCCTGTACGCCTGGGTTGCCTGATCCAATTCTGGACAGACCGCAATCGGCAAAGGAAACTGGGCGGATTGTCGAATGGAGTCCGAGGCGTGCCTGTTCTGGGTTTTGGTTTGCATATCTTCGTCGCGATCCTGTGTGCCGTGCATGTCTTGCGCACCGGTCAGGAACGCTGGTGGTTGTTCGTGCTGTTCCTGTTTCCGCTGCTTGGCAGCATCATCTATGTGCTCGCCGTTTTTCTTCCCGAAATGTCGCGTTCGCGTGGTGGTCGGCGCGTGGTCCGCGGCTTGCGCGACAGCCTCGATCCGGGGCGGGAATTGCGCGAGGCCGAGGCGGAGTTCGAGCAGTTGGCAACGATCGCCAACCGCATTCGCGTCGCCGACGCGCTGCACGGTGTCGGACGCAATGAAGATGCGATCAGCGCTTATCGCGAGGCCTTGCACGGCGTACACAGCGACGATCCGGATATCCAGGTCAAGCTTGCTCGGGCCCTGCTCGATCAAGGCGAAGCCACGGCCGCGCGCGAATTGCTCGAATCCCTGATTTCCAGCCGCCCGGACTTCAAATCGCCTGACGGCCACTTGATCTATGCGCGGGCGCTGGCCGCCTGTGGCGAGCGCGACAAGGCGCGTGAGGAATTCGATGCCCTGATCGGCTACTACGCCGGTATCGAGGCACGGGTTCGTTATATCGAGGTGCTGGAGAGCTGGGACGAGAACAAGGCTGCCGTCGATCTGGTCGCCGAGTCGCTGCACCACGTCAAACTCATGCCGGCCGGTTCACGGCGCCTCAATGCCGAGTGGATCCATGAGCTGAAGCGGGCTTCCGCGCGGCTTGCTGCAGCAAACAGCTGAACTTGTCCGCAACAAACCGAGTCCATTGGGGCTCTTCGCACAAAGTGCAGCGATTCCATGTCGTTTCGCCGTTGCAATGCAACAATGCACGCGTCCGACCCATGCAGTCGGGTAGAGTAGACCCATGTATCTTGAGTATTACGGCCTGCGCGAGGCCCCGTTTTCAATAACGCCGGATCCGCGCTATGTTTTCTTGTCCGAGCGCCATCGGGATGCGCTCGCGCACCTGTTGTACGGCGTCGGCAAGGGCGGCAGTGGCGGATTCGTCCAGCTCACTGGCGAAGTCGGTACCGGCAAGACCACGCTGAGCCGCTTGCTGCTCGAACAGTTGCCCGAAGACACCAAGGTTGCCTTGTTGCTCAATCCGAAGCTGTCGCCGGTTGAGATGATCGAGACCGTCTGCGAAGAGCTGAAGCTGGATATCAAGGGCAAGCAAGGCAGTCTCAAGGGCCTGACTGACGCACTCAACACCTATCTGCTCGATGCCTATGCGCAAGGCTTGCGCGTTGTCCTTATCGTCGATGAGGCGCAGAACCTCTCGCTCGATGCACTCGAGCAGATTCGCCTGCTGACCAATCTGGAAACGCCGACGCAAAAGCTGCTGCAAATCATCCTGCTCGGCCAGCCCGAGTTGCGCGACATGCTCAATCG
The DNA here is from genome assembly GCF_035703485.1 of Dokdonella sp. Classification (GTDB taxonomy): domain Bacteria; phylum Pseudomonadota; class Gammaproteobacteria; order Xanthomonadales; family Rhodanobacteraceae; genus Dokdonella. The sequence continues at coordinate 33,915 of NZ_DASSYD010000097.1, forward strand.
TCCGGAAATGCGTCAGCTTGCCCAGCGCATCACCGCGCGCTATCACCTGACCCCGCTCGACTCGGCCGAGGCCGAGGCCTATGTAAAACACCGCATGGCCGTGGCGGGCTGCCAGCATATGCCGTTTTCGCGCCTCGGCATGCGCGCATTGTTCCAGCGCTCAGGCGGGATTCCGCGCCTGATCAATGTGATCGCCGATCGTGCATTGATGGCCGGCTATGCGCGTGAGCAGCAAACCATCGGCGAGCGCCTGGTCGATCGCTCGGCGGACGAAACCCTGCCCGGCCACGCACGCTACTGGGTGCGCCGCTATGCGCGCTGGGTGCTTGCCGCGCTGATCGTGCTTGCGCTGTCCGTGTTCGGCTACCACGCCCTCGACGAGGACACTGACGAACCACCGGTCAAGCCAGTCGTCGTTGCCAGCTCCAAACCCGTCGAATCCGGCGTCGACAAGCTGCAGGCGGAGTTGGCCGATCCCCCGGAAACCGAATTGTCGACGCTGACCAAGCTGCTCTCACGCTGGCAGGTTGGATCCGACGAGGTTTCGGTGCGCGCGGCTTCGCGCTGCCCGCCGGTGATCGCCCCCGGCATCAATTGCCTGCGTGGTCATGGCACGCTCGAACAGGTGGTCCGCTTTGATCGTCCGCTGATCCTCATTCTTGGCGACAGCGACAAACCGCTGTACGCCCTGCTTCAGGGGGCCGGTCGCAGCAAGGTCAAAATTGATGTTGCCGGCGACAGCATCACGCTTCCGCGCGAGGCGCTGTCTCGATTCTGGACCGGCGAATTCATCGCCGTCTGGCGCGTACCCGTGGCGATCACCGGTTCGCTGCGCCTTGGAGATGCCGGTCCCGGTGTCGCCTGGGCCAAGCAAAACCTGAATCACCTCGATGGCGGAGCCGATGCGGAAACCGGTCCGGCCTATTTCGACGCCGAACTGGTCGAGCGCGTGCGCAAGCTGCAACTCGCCTACGCCATTCAGGCCGATGGCATCATTGGCCCGGAAACCCTGTTTGCCCTGTCCGCCCTGGACGAAACCGGTCCGCATCTGACCCGCAACATCGAGTAGATCGATCGCATCATGTCGCTGATTCTTGAAGCCCTGAAAAAGTCCGAACGCCAGCGTCGCCTGGGGGAGTCGCCATCGATTGGTTCGCCGGTCATCGCCGTGCGCCGTCGACGCAGCCTGCTGCCAATCCTGATCGTGCTGATCGCAATCGGCCTGATTGCCCTTTGGTGGTTTCGCCGCGACGGTGCCGACCCGGCGCCCGCGACGCAAGTGACCAGCGCGCCGGCAACGACTGCAACGACACCTGCACCTGCAAGAGTCGCCGACGCCACGACGTTCAACGATACCCCGCCGCCGGCAAAGCTTGGCCAGCCGAATCCGGAGACAACCCGGGCTGGCAACGCGCAGGCCGGCACGGCCAATGCCGAACGGCGGCGCAAGCTGCGCGATGGTGAACTGGTCGCAACCAATCCCGCTGCCGGACCTGCGGCGACGATCAAGGAATCCGAACCGGTTTCGGCGGCCGACCCCGCAGCACTGGCGTCGGCGATGGCCGATGCCGGAATGCCTGCGCCAGGCACCGACAAACCCGCTGCACCCGGCAGCCAGGTCCGCCGCAACGCTGACAAGGCGGCCAAGCCAGCAGCGGCGCCTGTGCAAGCCCAGGCGGATGGCCTCAAGCTGATGTGGGAGCTGCCCCTGGTCACCCGGCGCGAATTGCCCGAGATCAAGATCAGCATGCATGTCTTCGCCAAGGATCCGGCGCAACGCTTTGTCATCATCAACGGCGAGCGCCATGTCCAGGGCGATGATATCGACGGCATGATGCTGATCGAAATTCGCAGCGATGGCGTGGTGTTCGAGCACGAAGGCGTTCGCTTTCTGTATCCGCGCGGCGGTCGCTGAGCGGACAGGCGAGGACGAAGAAGAACATGTTCGTCCAGCTCGAAAGTCGACGCAAAGCACGGCCACCGTGGGCCACATTCCTGTTGGTTGCCGCCTGCGTGACGATGTTCCTGTGGATTGTCGCCGAACCGGTTTCCGAGCGCGGCCGTCTGCTCAATATCTGGGGAACCGTGCCGACAACCCTGCTCGACAACCAGGTGCCCTGGCAGACCCAGCTTGTTGAACTGCGTTTCGCACGCCTGGTCACGGCTTTGTTCATCCATGCCGACTGGATCCATCTGTCGACCAACATGTTGTTCCTGATCATCTTTGGCGTGCCCACCGAGCGCGCCCTCGGGGCCGGTCGCTTTCTGCTGTTGGTCATTCTCGGCGGGGCGCTGGCCAATCTGATCGGTGCCTTGACTCTGGCCGCGGTCAACTCACCGATCATCGGCTCCAGCGGAGCGGTTTCGGGTGTGGTCGGTGCCTATCTGGCCCTGTTTCCGCGCGCCCATCTGGGGCTTGTCCTGCCACTGGGGTTCTTTCTCGAATTCGTGCGTGTCCCGGCTTCCTTGCTGATCGGATTCTGGGCCGTATTGCAGATTCTTTTCACCTATGTCGGTCCGGCTTTCGGCGCGGTCGCCTGGTGGACCCATGTTTCGGGCTTTCTGATTGGCATCCTGCTTGCGCTTGCATGGCGACCCGGGTTGGCCAGGCGCGCGCGCCGTTCCTGAAGTACGGTCGTTGTTTTCTGCGTTGCCTTAGACTGGATACCATGAACGAAGTCCCTCCTCCTTCCGATCCGTCGAGCCGCCCGAAGCGCGTGCTGAAGACGGCAGCAAAGACCGATCCGGCATCGCCAGCGCGCAAGAGCGCGGCAGCAACAAAAACCGTGGCGGCATCACGATCGGTGCCGCGATCGCCTCCGCCCCGGACAAAACCAGCGCCACTCGGCAGCCCGCCGACAACAGCGGCGGCCGCCAGTGTCGCCCGATCAGCTGCCAGCGAGACCGCTGCCACCAAACCCGCAGCCAGGCGCTCGGCGGAAAAGAAAAATGTGCCGCGTGCAAACACCGGCGATACCGGCGATGGCGTTCCGCCGCCATGGGCGGATGCGCCGGCGGTCGAGCTGCCCGTGCACGGCGCAGCGAAGAAAGACTCTGCGAGAAAAGCCGGCAAAGCGGCGCCGGCTCATCCTGCCGACGCTTCGACACGTTCGATGCAAGTGATCACGTGGCTGACCTCTGGCTTGGCTGATCCGTGGCGCGAGCGCATTCGCGAATATCTGGTGCTGATGCGCATGGATCGTCCGGTTGGCGCGTTGCTGCTGTTGTGGCCGACGCTTTGGGGTCTGTGGTTTGCAGCCAACGATTTTCCGCCAATCGGCGCGCTGATCATTTTCACCCTTGGCGTATTCGTCATGCGCGCAGCGGGTTGCGTGATCAACGACTACGCCGATCACGGCTGGCTTGATGGTGAAGTCGAACGCACCCGCAACCGGCCGATGGCAGCGGGTCGGGTGTCGAAGAAGGAGGCGCTGTTGTTGTTCGCCGGCCTGCTTGGATGCGCCTTCGTGCTCGTGTTGTTGACCAATGCCCTGACCATCAAGTTGTCGTTCGCCGGTGCCGCGTTGGCCGCGATTTACCCGTTCTGCAAGCGCTATACCCATCTTGCCCAGGTCGTTCTCGGCGCTGCCTTCGGCTGGTCGATTCCGATGGCCTTTGCTGCGGTGACCGGCGAAGTGTCCGCGCTGGGCTGGTTGCTGTTTCTGGCCAACGTGCTGTTCTCGACGGTCTATGACACCGAATACGCCATGGTCGATCGCGAAGACGACATCCGCGTTGGCGCCAAGTCCACCGCGATTCTGTTCGCTGATGCCGACCGCCCGATCCTCGGCATCCTCATGTTTACGTTTCTGTTTGCCATGTTGCTGGCGGGCACCCGGGCAGAACTCGGCTGGCCATATTTTGCCGGTCTCGGCATTGCCGCCGGCTTGTTCGCCTGGCAGCAATGGCTGATCCGCCATCGCGAACGCGAAGCCTGCTTCGCCGCGTTCCGCAACAACAACTGGGTTGGTTTTGTGTTGTGGGTTGGCTTGCTGTTGGCGCTGGCGATTCGTTGATCGGGGCCGGTTGCCGAGGTCGAAGGTTCGGTAGTCTCGTGCCTTTGCACTTTTAAGGCACGCCGCAAAGCGGCGTAATGATCAACATGAATCGAGGAGTTGGGTTCTCACCTCGGCGCTCGAAGCTTGTTTTGGGCTTGTCCATGAGCCGGAACGCAAGGCTGTTTCTGCGTCAGCGGGAAATCCGACGACACTCATCGCCGTGCCGGCGCACGCGCGAGTGCCCAGACATCGACGCGTTCGACGCCTGCGTTGCGCAACACTCGAGCACACTCTCTCAAGGTCGTGCCGGTGGTCATGACGTCATCGAGGATCGCGACATGCGCGGGTAGTTCGGCCGCCGAATCCACGGCAAAGGCATCTTTCAGGTTGCGCCGACGAGCCTTGGCATCGAGACCGGTTTGCGCGCTGGTGCTGCGTGTGCGAATCAGGGCATGGGCATCAAGCGGTATTTCCAGGGCTCTGGCCAGCGGCTTGGCCAGTTCAAGCGCCTGGTTGTAGCCGCGTTCGCGCAATCGGGCCTGATGCAAGGGCACGCAGAGCAGGCGCTGCGGTAGCGCGTCGGTCAATTGCCGTCGCGCGCAATCGATCATCAGATGGGCAAGCAGATGCCCGGCGGCGAGATCGCGCCGGAACTTGAAGCGCGATTCGAGCAGATTCAGCGGATGCGCGTAACGGTACGGTGCCCAGGCCGAAGCGAATGGCGGCTCGCGTTTGAGGCAGATGCCACATGCATCGGCGGCGTGTTCCAGCGGCAAGGCGCAGCGCGCACAACAACAGGTGTTTTCCGGCAAGTCGGCCAGACAGCCCGCGCACAGGCTGCGCGCTTGCATGCCTTCGCCGCCGCAAAGCAGGCAGCGTGACGGCAGCACCGAGGCGAGCAAAGCACCCAGTACGCCGTCAACTTTCCTCTTCCATTCCAAGTTGACAGGCTCCGATGACGACTCCAGACTCGCCGCACTTTACCCAATGCCGGATGCCGCGATGTCCGTTTCACGCCATGACTGGTCCCGCGACGAGGTGCTTGCGCTCCTCGATCTGCCATTTGCCGATCTGCTTGAGCGCGCCCATTCCGTGCACCGCGCGCACCACGATGCCAATGCGGTACAGGTTTCGACCCTGCTCTCGATCAAGACCGGTGGCTGTCCCGAGGATTGTGCCTATTGCCCGCAGGCGGCGCGTTATTCGACCGGAGTCAAGGCTGAGAAGCTGCTGCCGCTGGAAACCGTGATCGAGCGGGCAAAACAGGCCAGGGCTGCCGGTGCGACGCGCTTTTGCATGGGCGCGGCCTGGCGCTCGCCGAAGGATCGCGATGTGCCGAAAGTCGCCGCGATGATCCGTGCGGTCAACGAACTCGGCATGGAAACCTGCGCCACCCTCGGCATGTTGTCGGAAGAGCAGGCCGAAGCGCTGCAATCGGCCGGTCTCGACTATTACAATCACAATCTCGATAGCGCACCCGAGTTCTACGGCGACGTGATCAAGACTCGCGAATATCAGGATCGTCTCGACACCCTCGGCCATGTGCGCAAGGCCGGCATGAAAACCTGCTGCGGCGGTATCGTCGGCATGGGTGAATCGCGCGAGCAGCGCGGCGGCTTGCTGCAAACCCTGGCCAGCTTGCCCGAGCATCCGCAATCGGTGCCGATCAATCGCCTGGTCCAGGTCGAGGGCACGCCGCTGGCGGGTACTGCCTTGCTTGATCCGTTCGAATTTGTACGCACGGTTGCGGTTGCACGGATCATCATGCCGGCATCGATGGTGCGCCTCTCGGCCGGTCGCGCCGAGATGAGCGATGAGCTGCAGGCCCTGTGTTTCTTCGCCGGAGCCAACTCCATTTTCTACGGTGAGAAGCTGCTGACCACGGGCAATCCCGATGTCCTCGCCGATCAGCAATTGTTCTCGCGACTCGGCATCCATGCCATGCCGATTGACAGCAATTCCGCGCACTCGCGCACCGTGCATGCCGACATTGTCGAGCACGCTGGCTGCGAACCGGCAACCGCCTGAGCACGACGTCGACGCATGATCGAGCAAAGACAAGGGTTGCCCCGGCAACTGCGGCGATGAGCCGACCGTCGCTGCTCAGCAACCTGGCCAATGCCTGCGAGCAGCGCGCGCAGGATGGTTTGCTGCGTCGCCTGCGCACGGTCAGCGCGAGCGACGGCATTTACCTTGTCAGTGATGGCAAGCGACTACGCAATTTTGCCAGCAACGACTATCTCGGCCTGGCCCGGCATCCGCAGTTGCTTGAGGCGCTGATCAAGGCCGCAAAGCAGTGGGGTGTCGGCGCAACGGCTGCGCACCAGCTCGGCGGGCATCGCGATGAACATGCGGCGCTGGAAAGCGAGCTTGCGGCGTGGACCGGTCGCGAACGCGCACTGCTGTTCTCGACCGGCTACATGGCCAATCTCGGCATCATGCAGACCCTGCTCCATCCGCGCGCGGTCTGCGTCCAGGACAAGCTCAACCATGTCTGCCTGATCGATGGCGCTCGCCTGAGCGGGGCACGACTCAAGCGCTATGTGCATGCCGATGTCGAAAGTGCTCGCCGGCAATTGCTTTCCGAGCCGGAGGCCGCTGCACTGCTGGCGAGCGACGGCGTGTTCAGCATGGATGGCGACATCGCACCACTGCGTGCGCTCGCCGATTTGTGCACCGAGCAGCAAGCCACGCTGATGATCGACGATGCGCACGGGCTTGGCGTGCTTGGCGACAACGGAGAGGGCAGCGTCGCCGCGGCCGGGCTCGACGCGCAGGATGTTCCGTTGTTGATGGCAACACTTGGCAAGGCACTCGGTGTCGCCGGGGCCTTTGTCGCCGGACCCGCTGATCTGATTGAAGGATTGCGCCAGTTCGCGCGTACGCAGATCTACACGACCGCAATGCCACCAGCGCTGGCGGCGGCCAGTCGTATTGCGTTGCGCCTGGCCCGCGATGAACATTGGCGACGCGAAAAGCTGCTGCGCCTGATCGCCTTCTTTCGCCACGGCGCCAGTCAACACGGAATCGTGCTTGCCAATTCACCTACGCCAATTCAGCCCGTGCTGATTGGTGCCAGCGATTCCGCCATGACGGTTTCAAGTCGACTCGAGGCGGCCGGCTTTTTCGTACCGGCAATCCGCCCGCCGACGGTTCCTGAAAATTCGGCACGACTGCGTGTCACCTTGTCTGCGGAGCACGAGGAATCCGACCTCGCGGAGCTGCTTGCTGCACTGGTCGCCGCCGGGGTGGGCAGCCGGTGACAATCCTCGCCGAAAATCTCGCCTCGCGCCGCCTGGTCTGGGCGCAACTGTCCGAGCTCTATCTCGATACCGAAACCGGTGATTCGCTGCAGTCCGTGGCCCGCGCGCTGGCCGGCTCGGACTACAGCATGGCCGAGCTTCGCGTGATTCTGTTCGATGAGGTGCATCCGGTCCTGCGCGCCAACCTGACCGTCGCAGGCGGTGTGTGGGATGCATTCGACCAGGAATGGCTGGCTGGTAGAATCATGCAGCGCATGGCGCGTCCGCCGTGGCTGCGCGTGCCGGGCTGGTTTCTCTCCGGCGTGGCGAAGACCATCTGGAATGATCTTGCAGCGCGCGTCGAGCGCATTCGCAACGATCCGTCCTTCGCCGATTCCTCCAGGAGCGTGAGCTAGTCAATGAATGTGTCGATCACTTGTCGCGGCCAGGGTCCGGATCTGGTTCTTGTTCACGGCTGGGCCATGCACAGCGGCATCTTCGCGCCGCTCAGCGAGCGCCTGGCCAGACACTTTCGCCTGCATCTGGTTGATCTGCCCGGGCATGGCCACAACCATGACTATGTGCCCGGTTCACTCGATCCGGGCGCGGTCGCCGAGGCCATTGCCAGGGCAACACCGCCCGCGATCTGGATCGGCTGGTCGTTGGGTGGGCTGGTCGCGCTACGCGGCGCCCTCGACCATGCGCGACAGGTTCGCGGTCTCGTCGAAATTGCAGCCAGCCCGCGCTTTGTGCGCGATGTGAATTGGCCGCATGCGGTTCCGGCGACGATCTTTCGCGAGTTCGGCGCCGGACTGGTGGCCGCGTTCCGCCCGGCGATCGAGCGCTTCCTCGCGCTCGAGACGCTGGGTTCAGCCAACGCGCAGGAAGAATTGCGCGAGCTCAAGGCGCGCGTGTTCGAGCGTGGCGACCCATCGGAACAGGCGTTGCTCGATGGTCTGGACATTCTCGATCGAGCCGACTATCGCGCTGAACTTGCGACGTTCAGCACGCCGAGCCTGTGGATCGCCGGGCGCCGCGACCGTCTGGTTCCAGCCGCCGCCATGCAATGGGCGGCAGAACAAACAGGACGCGGCAAGTACCTCGAAATTTCGGCCGGTCACGCCCCGTTTTTGAGTCACGCCAACGAGGTCGCCGAGGCAATCTCGGAGTTCGCGAACGTGGCGGTCGCGGCATGAGCGGTATTTTCGATTCCGCTCAGGTTCGTCGTTCGTTCGGTCGCGCTGCAGCGAGCTACGACGCCCACGCCATCCTGCAAGAAGAAGTGCAAGCGCGCCTGCAGGAACGTCTTGATGATTCCAAACTCGCTCCTTCGCGCATCGTCGATGTCGGCAGTGGCACCGGACGCGGCACCGCAGCGCTGCGCAAGCGCTTCCCGCAAGCGCAGACCATCGCCCTCGACCTGGCTCTGCCGATGCTGCAAGCGGCGAAGAAGAATCGTGGCTGGTTGCGCCCGTTTGCACGAGTCTGCGGCGATACCGAGGCTCTGCCTTTTGTTGATGCCAGCGTCGATCTGCTGCACTCGAACCTGTGCCTGCAATGGTCGGGCAACCTTGAAGCCGCATTCGCGAGTTTTCGCCGCGTGATGCGCGCGAACGGCTTGTTGTTGTTCAGTACGTTCGCGCCGCAGACCCTGAACGAGTTGCGCGCGGCATTCGCCGAGGTCGGCGGTGGTGCGCATGTCAGCGGATTTCTCGATATCCAGCAGATCGGCGATGCCGTGCTCGCCGCCGGTTTTCGTGATCCGGTGCTGGAACGCGATGTGTTCACCCTGACCTATCCCGACGTACGCAGCCTGATGCGCGAATTGCGTGCCATCGGCGCGACCAACGCAAACAGGGATCGATCGCGGACCCTGACCGGCAAGGCGCATTTGCAGCGCGTCATCGAGGCCTACGAAACTTTTCGTCACGAGGGGCTGCTTCCAGCGACCTTCGAGGTCGTCTACGCCCAGGCCTGGGCACCGGCCGCCGGGCAGCCGATTCGCTCAGGAAGTCAAGACATTGCCAGTTTTCCGATTGACAGCTTGCGTGGTTCACGGCGTCGGCGAAACTGAGTCCCGCTGCGCAATCGCTTTTCAGGGCAGCTGCAAAGGCGAAGCCCACTCGGCATTTTCGTCGCGTGCGATGACTCGCACGATATCCAGGCCCAATAGCGAGATGCGCAAAGGCGGCTGTGCGCCGAGCACGCTCAGCCACGGCCGCTGCTTGAAGCTGAACTCGAGCAGATGCGCTCGCCAACGGTGGCCGAAGTGATCCAGCGCCCGGCGCAGGAAGCTTGCGTGTGAAGGCGGTTCTGTATTTGGCGGCTCAGTTTCGGTCAGATGCGTCGCCAGGCACATCTGGTCCCAGGCCAGCACATCAGAGTCGGGCAGCAGGAACAACTTGGCGCCAGCGCTGCCGTCACTCGAGTGGAACGAGAGCCACTCACGCGGACCTTGCGGCGTGACCCGCTGGTGAGCGCGGATTACCTTGCAGTTTGCCAGCGCGGTGATGGCTGGATGATCGAGCAGCAGCGTCGATCCCGAGTGACGCGTCGGCAGCTTGTCGAGGCCGGCCTGTCGGTGTTGCAACCACAGCACCGGCCCCAATCGAGGCAGCCATGACAGCAGTTCGTTGCTGGCAAATGGCTGTTGCGGCCGATGTCGGGCCGGTCGCGAGGCATGCGCATAGGCCTCGGGTTCGCGGTCGCAATCCGCAACATCCAGCGGCGGGAGATCTTCGCAAAGTGGGTATCCGTCGCTCATCGTCATGGCCTTTGGTGTGGGATACCGCTCTCTTGGTCAGGATCAGCTTGTCGTTGCGGGTCAGGCGCAAACGATATTCCTCGCCCGCGTGCGCAATCAGCAGTTCACGCCCGCCTTGCAACAAATGCGTGCTATCGGTACGCTGCGGCTGTCGGTTGAGTGATGGCCGCGGTTGAAAGCCCGTTTGGGTTGGGCTTTGTGCGGACGCGGCGTTGGATGAATGCATCTCGGAACTCAGCATGGCGGACTCCGTTGATCGACAGTTCCTGAATGATAACGATTCGCATTCGCGTGTCAAGCAGCGGAATCTTGCCTCGACAAAACTCACTCGTAAGGCTATCAAGGCGCCTTCCGAAACCGTGGAGCTTCAGTGCAAACCCTGTTGATATCGACGGCCGCCGTCGCCATCGCCGAAATGGGCGACAAAACCCAGCTGCTGTCTCTGATTCTTGCCGCGAAATATCGCAAACCGTTGCCCATCTGCGTCGGCATCCTGATCGCGACCCTGGCCAACCACGGCATCGCGGCATGGTTCGGTGCCAGCGTTTCGGCCTTGTTGGCACCGGATGTTCTGCGCTGGATCGTGGCGATTTCGTTTCTTGTCATCGGCTTGTGGACCCTGATTCCGGATAAGGTCAACGCCGACGAAATACCTGATCGAGGCAGCCGCGGCGTCCTCGCAGCAACCCTGATTGCGTTCTTCCTCGCCGAAATGGGCGACAAGACCCAGGTTGCGACCGTGGTTTTGGCGGCGCAATACACGCCGCTATGGCAAGTAGTGGTGGGCACGACGATCGGCATGTTGCTGGCCAATGTGCCGGTGGTCTGGCTAGGCGCACGCTTTGCTGATCGCCTGCCGTTGCGGGCGGCGCGGATTGGCGCGGCCTTGCTGTTTGTTGCGCTCGCGATCTGGATTGCGTTCCGCTGAAGACCAAGGAGATTTCGCTTGCAAGGTTTGTCATGAGGCGTTCCGGCGCCAACGCGATCTCTCGCTCGGCCATCACTCGCCTCCAGCCTTCAGTCACCCTTGCAAAAACAGGGTCCAGTGACTTTTCTGTTTTGCAGCACGCTCGGCAACTGCTGCGTTGTGCTGCACATGGATGTGCGAATGTCGCGTGCGCAGGATGCGCAGCAGCGACCTCTCGACGGCTGTTGCCGACGCCGTTCTACCGCTTCCATCCATGGAGGCGTACCTCATGCATCCATGCAGTCGCCTGCGCAGCCAAGACGAATCAGATTCCCGCATGCTCGCGCTTTTGACTTTGGCTTTGCTCTTTGCTGTGGCGCGCACGATGCGCGCTTTATGGGGTCCCCTCGATCGCGGCGAGGTTGCGGAGGACCAGCCCGAAGGGTCGCCCACACGATGTGGGCGAGTTTGACGCCAGTCCAGGGATGGACTGTCGGCGAACCCCGGAGCGGCCTCGCGCACCTGGAGCACAGGGACTGTGCGCAAGGCGCGATTGCGGGGTGGCCTTTCTCTTGGTGCCTTCTCTTTGGCCACGCAAAGAGAAGACACTCGCTCGCCCGGAGGCGAGTGAAAAAGGGCAGGGATGCCGCGTCGCGAAGCGGCGTAAAAATCACCATGGATCCAGAGTCTTGGATATTCCGACACAGCAGCAGAGCGTGTCCCGAACTTGTCCAAGTGCCGGAATGACGAACTCATTTCTGTTCCTCCATGAAATCCGATGTCGAGTTTCGCGAAACCGACCAGAAGTTGATGCCGAAACTTGTGATCAAGAGACAGGCGTTGGCGAGGGGGCATGTGACAATCCAGCCGAGTCGAATCTAGGGCCTGTTCACATTATTACGACGAATGGCGTTGCGCTGCGACTTTCCGGCCTCCGGCACCATCGGCGGAATAGTGCGAACAGGCCCTAGAGTGCGTCGTCGTCAAGCTCGCCTGTGCGGATGCGCATGACCTGATCAAGCTGCCAGACGAAGATCTTGCCGTCGCCGATCTTGCCGCTGTTGGCGCTTTCACGCAGGGTTTCGACGACGCGTTCGAGCTGATCTTCGGCGACCGCAATCTCGATCTTGATCTTGGGCAGGAAGTCGACGACGTATTCCGCTCCGCGATAGAGCTCGGTGTGGCCTTTCTGGCGGCCGAAGCCCTTGACCTCGCTGACGGTGATGCCCTGAACGCCGATATCGGCAAGCGCCTCGCGCACGTCATCGAGCTTGAACGGTTTGATGATCGCCATGACCATTTTCATGCGCTGTGTCCTTGAGATCGTGGAATGGTGACAACTATAGCGGCAATCCGATTTCGTGAAGATCCCTGAGCGGTGCTATCTGCAAAGCCGGCACGCGGCGATGGCGGGCTGCCGGCCGCGTGGCTTGTGAATTCGCCGTTCCCTGCACTCAGCCGTCCCCGCCCCTTGTAGGAAAATTCCTACACGAAAATCAGAAAACGCCCACTGTGGAATGCTTGCGACCTGCCTAGACTCTGTTGCCAAGGGATGGCCCGTCGGCAACACCGCTGACGCAGGCGCTGGGACGCGAGCAGGGATGCAGGCACGGATGCAAGCAGGGATTTGCAGTCGACTGCGATGACGTTCGCGTCATCGCGGTCGACACTTCCCACATCGCTCGGGGTTCTCGCTGATTTGCAGCGGCCGATTCAAGCGCCGCCGGTTACCATAGCGTGCTCCCCAACGTTTCGAGGTTTGCCATGATTACTGCCACCACCATCGACGAACTGGCACAACGCCTCGCCGCCATTGTTCCCACAGGGATGAAGGAAGCCCGTGAAGATCTCGGCAAGAACTTCCACGCAATCCTGCAAACCGGACTCGGCAAGCTCGATCTGGTCACGCGCGAGGAGTTTGACGTGCAGCGCTGCGTGTTGTTGCGCACGCGCGAGAAGATCGAGCAGCTTGAACGACAGCTCGCCGCGCTCGAGGCCTCGATATCGGCCCAGCCGCGACACTGACTGGTGTTGTTGCGCGGATCGCGGCGCTGAAGGTTCGATTGTTTCAACGACGGCAACCCGATCATGAGTCTCGCCGTCGTCTACAGCCGTGCCCAGGAAGGCGTCAGCGCACCGCTGGTCACCTGCGAGGTTCATCTTTCCGGCGGTCTGCCGAGTACTTCCATTGTCGGCCTGCCGGAAACCGCGGTGCGCGAAGCGCGTGATCGCGTGCGTGCGGCCATTCTCAACTGCCAACTCGACTACCCGCAGCGCAAGATCACCGTCGGACTTGCACCGGCCGATCTGCCCAAGGATGGCGGCCGCTTCGATCTGCCGATCGCCATCGGCATTCTTGCCGCCAACGGCAGCATTCCGCGCGATGCGCTGGAGAAGCATGAATTCCTCGGCGAGTTGGCCTTGTCCGGCGGACTGCGTGCCGTCCACGGTGTGTTACCGGCAGTCATGCGCGCCGCATTGTGCGGACGCCGCGTCATTGTTCCGGCCCAGAATGCCGCAGAGGCCGCGCTGGTCAGCGGCGCCGATGTACGCAGCGCGGGCAGTCTGCTCGAAGTGTGTGCGCATCTGTGTGGGCGCGAGAGCTTGCCGCGCGCCGAACGCGCGCCTGAGACGCCGCTCAGCAGCACAGCACCCGATCTCAGCGAAGTTCGCGGTCAGCAACACGCCCGCCGCGCCCTCGAGGTGGCCGCCGCCGGAGCCCACAATTTGCTTCTCGTAGGTCCGCCAGGTACCGGCAAGACCATGCTCGCCTGTCGACTGCCCGGCATCCTGCCGCCGCTGGCCGAGCATGAGGCGCTTGAACTTGCCGCGGTGCGTTCGGTGGCTGGTGTAGACAGCGGGATGAGCAACTGGATGCAGCGCGCTTTCCGTGCGCCGCATCACACCGCTTCGGCGGTTGCTGTCAATTCCGCCTAATTAAACGACCCTCCACTTATAGGCACGACTCGGGTAGGGTAATGGCAGAAAGGTACTGGGCACGAGGTCGATGGAGTTTTTAGAGTTTCCCGAAGGAGATGCATTCTGGTGCATCAAATGGATTGATGGCTACCGACAAGCACATGCGCTGAGTCGAACCAACTCAATCGAGATCCTGTTCCAAGAGCTGCCAGTTTCCTCCAAGTCTGAGGTTGCGCGGTTCCGAACAGACCAAATTACCGCTTTCCTGCGACTCCCTCGCGACAGGTATCCGACATACAAACGTGGTCGCGTACATGTCGGATCGCTGTCGGCTTTGCGCATAGGTCAGGTTTTTCGAACCAAGAAATTGGTCGGCACGCTCCCCACTCAGGTCCAGTCGATTTCGTTGGCAACAGGTGAGTCATGCGGAACGTCGGTGACTTGTGGCGAAGAGTTGCCCCGCCCAAAGAATTGGGACACGCCTTTTCGTGTGCTGAATCCGGTCCAGTTCCATCTACCCAAAGACTTTGCTCCATCCCGATGCTGGATATACCGAGACGATCAAGCTCCTGCGGACATCGTGATTCCCCGCACGCTCATTGAGCAGACGTTCTATTTTCCCCATACGGCCATTGCGAACGCATTCGCGATGGGACCATGGTCCAAGATCAAACGAGAGCTAATCTTCTTCGGCGAATTGAAGTCGGGCCTCAGGACCCAAGTCGATCCCACGACGGGGGAGTGGCACGTAATTCTTGAAACGAAAGTGCCCGACACCTTTGCGCCATTGATGGCGCTCTTTCAATTTGATCCTCACGCTTCTCGATGCGCAGAGGCGTTGTACTCCCAGTCTTTGCAAGATCGCGGAAGCAATCGACATGCACTCTGGTATGCGAGCGGCCATATCCCGCTCCCGCCAGAGGATCGATCGCTACAATTGCAGGTCCGTGGCTTCTGGCTCGCTGACGTTGCTCGAAAGGGTTCGCGAACTTTCCTGGCAACTCATATTGCTGCATTTGATTGGCCGGATATCGTTCCGATGATCGCATGGGAACGCCTCAATAGTGGTGCAGGCTCAGATCAACCGCGCGAGAATGACGGCCCACGCCCGTATTCGGCGTCAAGTTCGAGTCAACGAGCGCACGAAGAAGCGCAACTGTCGGCGCAACACGACGCCTCTTCGCAGTATTCGGCGCTGGCGTTTGAAGGTTTGAACATCAGCTACCTTCGCCAACCCAAAACCAGAAAACTTGAAAAAAATAGTCACCAGCGCTACACCGCATCACCAAGACAATCTTCAGACCCCTCGGAAGAACAAAGCGCTTCCACCGGCGCCAATTCGTCCCAGATCGATACGGATAGGAAGGCGCTGGTAGAAAGCCTTTTGATTCCTGGGCAGGTACATTTTGATCACCTGCTCGCTGCGTTTGAACAATTGGCATTGGAAGGCGTGATTGATGACTACAGTCTGTTCGGGCCACTGCAGTCGTCACTGCGCACCGACCGAAAGGGACTACATTGCTGGAATTTTCTTGACGAAAGGATGCGTTCGCATGGGCGCGTTCCTGGTCGCGGATGGGTCGCCCTCCATCCGAAGGGAAGCCAAACATCCAGCGCTTCAGGAATTCCCCGAGCTGCGCTCGTTCTGCAGCTCACGTTGAATGGTCGGGTCGCCTATTGGATTGAAATCGAGCGACGCCCTAGCGAAGCATCAATGCTGTCGCCGATATTGCTCGACGTCCCACCCGGAATGGAATGCGTGGTGATCGAGCATGCGCTTCAAGCGATTGCTGATGTACGCGGAAGCGGACTTCGACGCGCTATGCCCTACGTAGTGGCGGAATATTCTCCAGCATCTGCAGAGTGCTACCAGCACGCCTATGATCGGGTGAGTGTCGATGGCCGCTTGGCGGTAAAAGGTCTAAAGACCGTAAGCTTGGGAAACTTCATTACTAGGTGTTTCAACGAACCTCCAAAATTCGTCCGTGCACCGGAACGCAGTGATCCGCGCACCGATGCAACATGATCGGCTGGCCGAGTAAAGTGAACACTCGAATGCCTAGGTCAGCTTCCAGCCATTAGAAAAACTCAGGTAGCGAGTTTCATCCATGAGTATCGGTTCAATTTGTGCAACGCAAGCAACCATACCGAGCACAAAAGCATGAACGAGAGACCAGCAAAGCTTGACGACGCGGACTTTGTACACGACCTCATGATAGGGCGTGCCGAGGCGTCGTTACCATATGAGCTTCGCAAGAATACAGGCCTCGTTATAGAACTTAATTTCATTGCCGGCCGCACCCTCCAACTCCTTCACGAAACGTTGAGCGTCGCGCGAATTCTTCACGCAGGTATCGATTCGCTGAAGGGAAATGCGACCCTAGTTGGGAAGCTACGAAAGGAGGTTGGGCAGACAGCGAGTGGGGGAGAACTACTCTCCAACAATCTTCACCCAATGCATTCGATGGTCATAGTAAACCTCTGTTCGGCGCTTGAGGCAGGGATCGACGACACGATCATCGTTGCATTGCGATTTCGACCAGGACTACTCGTCCATCTCGCCAAACTTGGGGTCACGAAACTGACCACGCCGGTTGAGCGCGACCTAACGCATACCGAGGCACAACATGCAGCCTCTAGATTGAAGGCGTTCACGAGAACGGAGAAAATCGCCCCGAACGGTTGGCTCCGACGACTCGAAGCCGTGCGACTCCCCACCGCCATAAGTGACGAACATTGCCGCGCACTCCGCGAGATGATCTACGTGCGTAATTGCATCGTCCATCGAGCGCACTTAGCAGACGAATATTGCCGGAATGAAATGTCGATATTGGTCACAGATGTTGGCCGCAGGATCCGCGTGACGCAGCCCGCCATGGCTGCCTATGCCGGAGCGTGTATGGGAATCGCAATGGCAATAGCGGATATTGCTCAACAACCGTATCTATAAGCAGGTCTACGCCAAATGAGGGCGGGTGCAATTCGGAACATCCACGAGGAAATTCGGGTCCAAAATGGCCTCCCAGCTCTTCCACGTAACCCGCGGGCCCACATGGTTGCCGTTGTAAGGCTGGTCGTAGACTACATGGCACCACGCTGGGGGCCGAGAAACCGGAATCTCAGGGTTGTCGTCGATGAGCACATCTCCGAGGATCAGGCTCTTGTCTTTCGTCACGACGATTCGCCGAACGAACTCGTGGCCGAGGTAGCGTTCAACCCATTCGTATTTTTCAGGAACGCAGTGCCGGTATGCGTCCAACGGGGATGTGCAAATACGAACGTCGATTCCTGCATTGAGCATTGCTTTCGCACCCTCAACGGCCCCAGCAATTGGCGCAAGATCGCGGTAGAAGCTCGGGGCGTGATAAATCGCGTCAACTTGAGCACGCAGATCAAGCGGGTAGTCGTCGCGAACCCGAAACGTCTTGCGTTGATCAGCGCGGATAGCGACTACGTCGGGATGGCGTACCTGCGTATTTCGCTGATCGTGACCGCTCGTTTCGGTTGATCGTGACCGATTTAACCTGAGTCGTTGTGCGTTGGAGTTAGTGTACGTCAGCGGTCACGATGGATTGTCGGATTTGGGTTTTTCCGGTGGTTTTCGGCGCATGGATTCACCCTTCAGGGCGACGCGGTGGGAGCGGTGCACGAGACGGTCAAGAATGGCATCGGCGACGGTGGGATCATTGAGCCAGGCGTGCCAGTGGTCGATCGGCAACTGGCTGGTGATGAGGGTGGACTTGCTGGTGCTGCGGTCGTCGATAACTTCGAGCAGATCGTGACGTGCCGCCTGATCAAGCGGGGTCATGCCCCAGTCGTCGAGGATCAGCACATCGATGCGCGCGAGCTGGGCGAGGACACGACCAAAGCTGCCGTCGGCGTGGGCGATGCGCAGCGTCTCGGTCAGACGCGGGACGCGTTGATAGAGCACCGGGAAGCCCTGACGACAGGCGTGCTGGCCGAGCGCGCAAGCAAGCCAGGTTTTGCCGACACCGGTCGGGCCGGTGAGCAGGATGCTTTGTCCCTGGCGGATCCAGTCGCCGCCGGACAAGGTTGCGATCAGACGCTTGTCGAGTCCGCGACCGGCGCTGTACTGAACGTCTTCCAGACAGGCTTGTGCGTGTTTGAGTTTGGCCGCACGCAAGAGACGTTCAAGGCGTCGGCCGTCACGCCACGCCCGTTCGCGATCGACCAGCAGGCCGAGTCGATCCTCGAAGGCGAGGTCCTCGCAGGCGGGCAGCTGGCGTTGTTCTTCGAGGGCGCACGCCATGCCGTCAAGCTTGAGCGTGCGCAATTGGTCGAGAGTGGGATGGGTCAACATGCAATCTCCTTCAGAGTGGGGTTGGGTGGATCCAGGTAGTAGGCCGGGCCACGCAGATTTTCGTGTGCCGGGCTGATCCAGTCGGCCTGGGGTTGGGTCGTCGGACAGGGCTGCTGATCAAGTCCTGCGCGCAGGATTGAGAGGACCGACTTGCGCGTGCGTGCACCCGTCGCCAGTGCGCGGGCACAGGCTGCTTCAAGACGGGGCAGGCCATATTCGCGGGCCAGCGACAGCAGGCCCAGACAACTGCGATAACCCATCTCCGGGTGCGGACGATCAATCAACAGGTGAGTGACCAACTGATGGGTCGCCGGACCGCTATCGCCGGCCCAGCGCTGGAAGCGCCCGGGGGTCCACTCCCGATGGGCGCGATGGGCGGCGGGCATGTGCTCGGCCACCGTGGTGTGACGGCCACGCGACTCGGCACGTGCGTGGCTCGCCACCCGCTGGCCGCCGTGCAGGATCTCGACCGTCGTGTCAGTGATGCGTGCTTCGACGGTCTTGCGCACCAGCGCGTGCGGCACGCTGTAATAGTGGCCGTCGATGTCGACGTGGTAATCGATATTGACCGTGCACGGCTTGAACCGTGCGATCTCATAGGGCTGGGTTGGCAAGAGCCGCAGCGCGGGCCGGTCGATCGTCTCGAACCACTCGCGTCGATTGCCCGGAAGCTTCTTGAACGCGCGCGCATTCAGTTCGACCAGCAGCTCGGCAATGGCGTGATTGAGGGCGGCCAGAGTGAAGAAGACCTGATGGCGCAACCGGGCCAGGATCCAGCGCTCGACCACCTGCACGCCAACCTCGACTTTGGCCTTGTCCTGCGGCTTGCGCGGTCGCGCCGGCAGGATGGCCATGCCGTAATGCTCGGCGCAGGCTTGGGTGGCCCGGTTGAGCAGCGGCTCATAGCGATCCGGATGCTTGATCAGTGCGCGCGGATTGTCCGGCACCACCAGCGCCGGCACACCGCCAAAGAAGGTCAGTGCCTGACTCAAGCCTCGCAGCCAGTCGGTCTGCGTCTCGCCCGGGGTCGCACAGGCATAGGTGTAGTTCGACGCCCCCAGCACCGCCACGAAGATGTGGGCCCGACGCAATTCGCCGGTGTCCGGATTGACGATGGCCATGGTCGGACCGGCGTAGTCGATGAAGAGCTTCTCACCGGCCCGATGGACTTGACGCATCGAGCGACGCTGCGCTCCGGCATAGTCGTGGTAGTTCTGGCAGAACTGGGTGTACTGGTAGGTCGCCTGTCCGGCATGCGCCTGGCTGTATTCCTGCCAGAGCAATTGCAGGGTGACGCCCTTGCGACGCAGTTCGCGATGCACCCACGGCAGGTCGATAGCGGCGCGATCCCCGCGCACGAGCGCCGGCACCGGGCACAGGCGCGCAAGGATCTGCGCCTCATCCAACGTTGCCGCCGACACCCCGTCCAGCCCGGCAATCCTCGCCCGCGCCACGTACTTGCTGACCACGCCCTTGGACAGGCCCAACGCCCGCCCGATTCGCTCGTGCGACAAGCCGCACTCGAACTTCAATCGCAGTATTTCTTTGATGTCACGCATGGCCACTCGCGGTGTTGGCATCGCTCCCCCGAAACCGGGAAGGATGCGCCGTGAAAGTCATGCACAACGAACGCAGGTGGGGCGTTTCGGTAAGGTGTGACCGATGATTCCGGAAACCGGGAGAAATCGGTCACGATCGACCGAAACAGCCGGTCACACCTTAGCGAAATGACCGGTCACGCCTTACCGAAATGGGCGGTCACGATGGACCGAAATACGCAGCGTACCCGCCATGATGCGAGAAAACCGCGCTCAAAGTCGGCTAGCACTCCATCTTGATCAAGGAGAACGATCATCCTTACTCTATTCCCATTTTCCGACTCTTGAACCATACCGCGTGGCGTTGGCTGCCCGATTTCCAATGCTAGCCTAGATCGCTGACATTCAAAGACTCTGATGGTAAACGGAGGGTTACATAGGACGTCAGGTGAAGCGGGGCTCAATCAGCTGGTAAAAGGCGCCCTTAAGGCGCCAGATACCTGTTTGATTTGACCATCTTGCTTGCGAGTGTCAATCAATAGACGTCCAGTGGCCAGCCTCGCTTAACCATGCTGTTCAAGGATTTCCCGCCTTCACGACGCAAATCGACGTCGCCTACCGAATGGTTAAGGTTTCGTCGCTGTTATTGACGTCAACGCCAGCCGTTTGAGGTTCACCACTGAACTTGGATTGCGGACACGCATTATCATTTTCGTGGCATGCGCTGCGGTTGGCTCCGTGTATT
>NZ_DASSYD010000138.1:0-17591 GCF_035703485.1 Dokdonella sp.
TTGACCGTGACCTTGTAAGTTGCGCCCGGCACCACCCGGATGTCCTGTGCCAGGAAGTCTTCCAGCGCAGGCGTGCCATCCACTACTTCCGACGTCACATTGTTGATGTTGGCGAAGTTGACCAGGGTGATCGGCTCCACGGCACTGGTGAACGCGCGTGGGCAATACGGCGCCGGGAACGTGGCTGCGGTCACGGTCAGTGCATCGCTGCCCGCCGCCGTGCTGTTGCCAAGGTCGGTTTGCAGCGCGCCGGCGGCGATCGTGTTGGTATAGGTCCCCGGGCTGACCGCGCGGACATCAACCGTGACCGTGCAGTCGCCGCTGGCCGGGATCTGCGCGCCACTGGCCAGGCTGACCAGACTGGTGCCGGCGGCGGCCGTCACCGTTCCGCTGGCACAGGTGCTGGCGGCATTCGGCGTCGGAGCAACCAGCAAGCCTGCCGGCAAGCTGTCGTCCAGAGCCGCGGTCAGATTGGCCGCCACTGCGTTGGTGTTGCCGAGCGTGATCGTCACCGTGGTCGCAGTGCCCGCGCTGACCGAGGTCGGCGCAAATGCGACGGCCGTGGTCGGGGCAATGAACACCGGAGCGGTGACGGTCAAGCTGGCGTTGGCTGCCGCAGCGTTGTTGCCGGTGTCGGTTTGCAGGGCACCCGCAGCGATCGAGTTGTTGTAGACATCGGCGGTTGCCGACGCCACATCAACCGAGACCGTGCAACTGCCTGCCGCCGGGATCTGCGCACCCGTGCCGAGGGTTACCGAGCCTGATCCGGCCACCGCTGTCAGCGTGCCGCTGGCGCAGGTGGTCGAGGCCGCGGGAGTTGCCGCAACCACGAGTCCGGCCGGGAAGGTGTCGGTCAGATCGACACTCAGTGTCGATACGGCCGGGCCGGCATTGTTCAAGGTGATCGTCAGCGTGCTGGTCGCATTGGTTTCCACACTGCTCGGCGCAAATGCCTTGCTCACGGTGGGAGCC
Organism: Dokdonella sp.; assembly: GCF_035703485.1. Taxonomy (GTDB): domain Bacteria; phylum Pseudomonadota; class Gammaproteobacteria; order Xanthomonadales; family Rhodanobacteraceae; genus Dokdonella. The sequence continues at coordinate 973 of NZ_DASSYD010000138.1, forward strand.
TGCGAACCGCCGGTGGGAACCGTGAATGTCAGCGGCACCGCTACCGTGGCCAGGTTGGTGGCGTTGCTGCCAATGCACAGGGTTGCGGTATAGGTGCCTGCTGCCAGACCTGCCGCATCGAAGCCGACAGGGATGGCCTGCGAGCCGCCGAATCCAAGTGAACCGGAGGTCGTGGTCAGATTGACCCAGCTTGGCAGGCTGCAATCGACCGTGCCCTGGACAAAGGCGGACATGGCGGTCACGCCGGCGAACGGGTAGAACTGGGTATTGTCGAAGTACGGCGCGTAGACCAATGGCACGTTGCCAATCGTCGGATCCGGACTGGTTCTCCACGCCCAGAGCAGGCTGGCACTGCTGGCGGTGATGGTCGGATAGACCGTCATCCAGTGGCGTCCTGCGGGCAGATCAAGTGGCGGCACGCCAGCGGCTGCGAGATTGAGCTGCAGGTTTCCGCCGGTCGTGGTAATGCCGTTGGCTGCGCCGATGGTGTTCGTGTACGTCCACAACGGTGCACTGCCAAAGCCTTCCGGGGCACCGGCTGGTTCGCCGGCATTGTCGGCATAGACACTGAAGGTCACCGAGGGCGTATTCGCCGCCGTCAATGAGCTTCCGCCTGGCAGCGTGAATCCGTTTGCCCGCAGCGTGGTGACATGGGTGGCACCCCGGGTATCGAAGTTCTGCGAGATGTAGTCACCTTCACTGTCGGCAATGTAGTACCCGCCCAGTTGGCCGCTACCCGACGTCGTCGTGTTCAACGGCGTGACCTGCGCGGTTCCGGTCGTCGTGACCGACCAGTTCAGGGTCGGGTTGCCGGTGTTGCTGATGGTCAGGTCGTTGCTGACCGTGGTATCCGAACTGTCGGAAATCGATGCCGGCGTGACGTCGATGATCGGACCCGCTGGATTGAGTGCGATCGGCAGATGCAGGGTCGGCTCGTCACCGGCGCTGGGGGTCAGGATCAGTTCGCCGAGACTCCACTGCGATGAGGGCAGCATTGCACCATGAGCGGTGACCGTGATCGTGCGTGAACCCGTCGAGTTGATATTGAACGAAGCCGGCGAGAAATCGACCGCACCTGCCGGGAAACCGACAACGGACAGGGTGTAGGTCTGGCTGCCACTACGTGCGCGACGGAAGGTGCGCGTGAAGACGGCATCGCCAACAAAGTTCGCCTTGGCCATGCTGGCCAGGTTCAGGCTCGCGATGTCACCACCGGTTGCCGGGTTGGCGGCGAGGAAGTTGGCCGCAGTCTCGTCCATGATCAAACCGACTTTGGAAGCCGCAGTCAGATTGACACGACCCGAGCCGTAGTCCCAAAGGCGCACGGGTGAACCATCCTGATTGACCGCGCCAAAGTTGTTCGAGCTCAGATTCAGAGCCGATTTGACCTGAGTGGCCGACCATGTCGGATTCAGTGCCCGCATCAACGCAGCAGCGCCCGCCATGTGCGGACTCGACATCGAGGTGCCGTTGCTGAGATAGACGCCATTCGGGCCGACGACATTGGCTGCGCCAACGGCGAGGATGTCGACGCCGGGACCGGTGATGTCAGGCTTGACCATGCCCTGGCCACCGACCAGACGCGGGCCGCGGAAACTGAAGTCGGCGATGACGTCACCTTGAGCCGGGAACGCCCGGGCCGAGATATCGATGGACACTCTCGCCGTGGCAGGATTCGAGCCGGCTTCGAGGTTGAGCCAGTCACTCATCAGCATCGACCACGAGGTATTCGCCGCACCGAGGTTGAGATAGGCCGAATCGACAAAGATGACGCCAATGGCACCTGCGTTGAGGGCCGCCGTGCGACGTCCGCCACTGCCGCAGGCGCTGGAGGTGCCATCGAGATGAAGGACGGCCACGGCACCTTCGGAAATCGGCGGTGGCGGCAGATCATCAAAGCCATCGGCGAAAATGCGATCGGTGGGTGAACCGCCGCGGGTAAAGGTACCCGGCGGGTAAGCCGAACAGCCATCGGTCGAGCCGTTGGCAAAGTTCGGACTCTTGATCAATGGAACGTCAACGAGATTCTCGGTTGGCAGTGGCGCGCCACCGGGACGCAACGGGATATCCTGGGTGTTTGCCGGTGGGCTGGCTTCGCTGGTCAGATCGAGGCTGACCGCGATGATGCGATCCTCGGTCGAAGCCGCTACGGTTTGTACCCACGGCTCCATGTGGTTGACCTGGCCTTGCGGGTTGGGAACCGATGCGCTGGTATTGCCTGCCGATGCGGCAACAAAGGTGCCTGCGGCTACAGCATTGCGGAATGCGGTCGATGTGGCGTCGGTCCATGGCGCTTGCCGCCGCTGATCGAGTAGTTGATGACGTCGACGCCATCGATGATCGCCTGATTGGCGGACTGTGAGGTTGCCGTGCTCGGGCAGCTCGACGGACACGCCAGATAGGCAATCACGTTGGCGTGCGGAGCGACGCCGGAGATGGTGAACGAGCCGCTGGAAAAAGTGGCGTTCCAGTGGTTGCCAGCCACGGTGCTCGCGGTATGCGAGCCATGACCTTGTGTATCGGTGCCGGTCGTACCCGGTGCGGCAAAGTTGTAGATGCCGATCAGCTTGTCGTTGCAGCGACCTTCATCGACGCCGCCGGGCGCGCATTGGCCAAGATAAGTGCCGTTGCCTTTCGGGTTCTGATGGACGTAGCCATCAATGGGTCCGACCGCCGCGAAAGCCGGGCTTTCCCAGTTGATGCCGGTGTCGATATCGCCGATCAGGATGCCTTCGCCTTCGGTGGCAACGCCGCTGGCGGTCGTGCCTTCCCAGATCGAGGTGGCGCCAATAAAGGCCGGGCCGCGATCAGTGGATAGTTCCAGCTGATGCTCGCGCTCGATAAACAAGACGTCCGCACGCTTCATGATTTCAGAAGCTTCCGCATTGCTGAGGCGGACGATGACCGCGTTCAACGCGTGCTGCATGCGTGCCATGACATCGAGCGGGCGACGCAGATTGGTGCTGAGCTCATCGATAAACGCTTCCTGCCTCGTTTCGAGATAGCTCACATAAGCGCGCGCGGAGGCCGAGTTCACGTCGATCTTGGCGCTGGGCATGCCGTTGCGGATGAGGTGATCCGGCGCGCGCAAGCCTGCAATTTCGCCGCCATAGGTGGCCAGCGGTTCTTCCTTGAAAACGACGGTGTAGTAAGCGGAGCCTTCAGCAGGCGAGGCCAGCAACGTATTTGCCGAAGCCAGCTTCGGCAGTGTCGTCGCCAGATCGATGATCGGGTTGTAGGGTGTAGCGGAAGCCGATGAGGTAAGACCCGTCATCAGAGTGATGGCGAGCGCACTGGCCAAAGGCGTTGCGCGCCTTCGGGCGCGCTGCAGTGCTTTGGGTGTCCAATTCATACAAATCCCCTAAATATAGACCTATACTTTAGCTGCGGAAAGATCCGCCACGGATGCGGCGGATCGGAATGGAAAGCGATGAGACCCCGTTTGCGAATGTCTTCCGAATTGCGCGACGGCAGACAATCAAGGCGGATAGTCGCCTTTAGTCTGGCGTTTCGCAATAGGCTTTCCCGCCGAAACGCAAATAGATTTCTGAACGGCCGGGACGCCCGCAGATTTTGCCCGGATCGTGCCATCCGCTGCGGGCGGACAAGCCAGTCGTTCGAGCCGCCTCTGCGCCAACTGGAATGCGCCAACCCCGCAAAGAACGGGGTTTGACGCGGAACCGAGAATCAATCGAAACCGTTGGCAAAGATCAGATCGGGTCCGTTGATAGTGAAATCACCAGGGCTGATGGCAAAGAAGATGTTGTCGGAACAACGCACACGGACACGCGCACTGCTCGATTGCATGTTCGGCACGCTGACCAGCGCAATGCCGGTATTCGGGATGCCCAGGGCGAGCGTGGCCGAACTGTTGGCGAAACCGCCGCCGCTGTAGACATCAATGTCGACTGCCGCGCAGGAAACCGGGGATGCTGCCGTATTGGCCACATCCCAGGTCACCAACTCGGTGGCGCTGATCAAGGGATCCCAGGTCGCACCCGCTGCCGGTTCGGTAACCGCGAACGGACCCGATGCGGAATCGACTTGCAGGGTCAATGCACCGGATTCAGTCGTGCCGCCACCCGCCACGTTGTCGAAAACGCTGAAGCGGAAGTTCAGCGCACGCGTGGTTGTCGGCAGGATTTCACCGGTCATCGTCGCGCCACTGAGCAGGTTGTCGAAGTTCGGAACGGTGCGAATCGGCGTGCTGGTCGGATTCAGCGAGCGGATGATCGGGCCATTGCCTGGATCGACATTGATATCGACGGTGACCGGGCCGAGATCGTATTGCTCCCAGCCATAGGTCAGCATCGCCCCGGGTACCTCGCTTGATGCGTTGCCACTGAGGGCGAACGGGGTGTTGGCCGGAATCGTGTGATTCGATAGCGTGGCGATGACCGGCGATGCATGGTTGACTTCTTCGGCCGCGCAACTGCCGCCGGATCCATTGACGAAGTTGCCAATCTCCAGATGACTGCGCGCGTGGAAGTAGGGGTCGGAATGCGATTGAAGGTTGGGCGGACAAATCCCGGCGTAGGCCATGATGGTTGAACCGCTGCCCGGTTCGTACGCGGAGGAGCCCGAACGATTGCCGCCGCAGCTGTTGTTGAAGGTATGGTTGCCGCCGAACTGGTGGCCCATTTCGTGGGCAACATAGTCGATATAGAAGATATCGCTTTGCAGCGACTCGGGGTTGCTCAATCCGGTTGTTCCGCGCGCCTTGCTGCTGCCACAGACCACGCCAAGGCCGGCGACGCCACCGCTGCCGGTGGTGAAAACATGGCCGATATCGTAGTTCGCGCTACCGATCACATTGTTGAGATTGCTTGTGTTCTGGTTGAGGGCCCCTGATCCGTTTGAGTAGGGGTCGGTCGATGCGTCCGGATAGATGATCAGGTCGTTGTTCGGAATCAGGCTCATGTGGATCGAAAATTCGTTCTCATAGACCTCATTGACCCGATTCATCGCAATCGTGACTGCGGCCAGACCCAATTCGACCGTGGGCGTGTTGGTGCCAGAGATGGCCGCCACGTAGTTGTGGTTGGCGGCAACCGCGGCACGATAGCCACGCCGGGTTGTGCCAGTGGTCACGCGAACCGACTGCGTGCCGAGCACGTCGGGCTGACCGATTGCGTCGGTGCCGCAGAAAAAGTCGGGTCCGGCCGCGAAGGCGCTGCGCCTGAAGCTCAGATAGTCGCGACCCTGGCCGTATTTGAACGGACGCACAAGCCATGTGTCTTCGCGATCGAACACCATCGCATTGAGGCCCAGTGGGGAAATATCGATGCGTGCATGGCGGCCCTTTTCATCGACTCCGAGAAAGCTGTGGATGTGCGGATACTTCGTCTGGAGTTCGGCTGGCAAAACGCCCGAATCAGAAAGCATGAATTCGACAAAGCCGCCGTCCGGTTTCGGCAGCGACAAGGTCCGGCCAATGCCGCCACCCTGGCGAGCAAGGCTGGACTGCAGCGAGGCAATGTCGAGATCGAGACTGCGGTAGCTGTCAGGTGTGTCGGTCGTGGTTGGCAGGCTCTTAGCGGGACTATCGCGCCAGTCGGATGATGCGAGGTCGGCGGCGACAGCATTTATCGAGAGCAGGAAGAGTGTCGAAACGACGCCGCGAAGCGCCGCTGAAGCACAAGTTCTGTTGATCATGGAAAGCTTCCCCGAAGCGAATGAAGTGGCGCCGCATCACGCTGCATCGGGCGCGCTAACCTCGTATGGTCGCACGCGTGGGAAACCCTTGAAAGCGACAACTGGTCAGCGAGTTTTCGGCCCTCCGGTGGATTGTGCATCCGCATCGCGGGGGAGGTGGGGGCGGAAGCGGCGCACCTCCGAACGCTGAATTCCAGGCAATCCCACCGCCATCGAACCTGGCGGCGGGATTGTCAGTCAAGCGTTCAACGGTAGCGATGGCGGTGCGGCGGATCAGCGACAAAGCTGTTCGGAAACGGGTTCGGTTGACGACTGGCAATCGGGCGGCGCGGAATGATGCCGCGCGCGGCGAGGTTGCGGTAGCTGTCGTACCAGATCGCCAGAGTCTCGGCTGGCTGGATGCTGGCGCGCTCGAAGCGCGTCGTGCCGACCTGTGAGTATTCGCGATCACCATGTCCGGTACCGAGGCGCTCGCGCTTGGCCATGCTGCGCGGCGATGCGGCATCGGCTCTGGCCTCGTTCGCGGAGGATTTCTCGGCCTCGGCAAAGGATTCGCCGGCCGCTTGGTCGCGCGAGTCTGAATCCTTCGCCCACGGGCGGGATGATGGTGCTGGTGGCGGAGCACGCTGGATCCTCTGTCGGGCGATCCAGCGATCGTTGCGCTCAGTGAACACGGCAACGCCAATCACACCGACATTGGCCGGCCGACCAGTCAGCGCCGCATAGCTGTTTGGCAGCGAGGTGAAATTGAACTGGGCGATCTCGTTGAGGCTCTTGCGCCAGCCATTGATTTCGGTCGACTCCCAGGCATCAAGCACATAGCCGCTCTGGTTGGTGCCGGCGGTTTCGCCGCTGACCGCATTGACGCCATCGACTGAAAGCACGGCGAGCACGCGGCCGCCAGTCCGGTTGCTCAGGCGCACGGCGTAACGGTGACCCGGAGCGCCGGGTACATAGAGCTTTCCATCCCGGACATAGGTTTGCAGTGTGTTGCCGGTGTCGCGATCGACCACGGAAAGATCGAGCAGGTTGCCCGCATAGGCGGGTGCGGCGAGGAGCAGGGCGAACAGGGCGGAACAGATCAAGGTACGCATGGTGCACCTCCGGGTGCGGGTTGGTGAAGGGTTCAACGCGCCCGGCCGCGCTCCGGGGTTTGCCGGGACTGCGGTATTTCGCTTTCGTTTATCCAACGATGCCAATCCATTGCGGACCGACAATTGCCGGGGATTCGTTAGACTTGGGTGTAGCAGCCTGTCGGACTTGACTCGGCTGGACTGCGAATCCGTCTGAACGGCCCATATTTCCGCCGATTTTTGACCCATAGCGCCACCATGGGCCTGCAATTCGTCGAAAATCTGGCCTCGCCCAGCCAAATTCTCGCCTCAACCGGCAAAGTCCGACAGGCAGCTAGCCAACGATGATCTGCCCATGATTTCGAAATTCCGCACCCTGACCGGCATCACCACAACCGGCACGCCGCACCTCGGCAACTACGTCGGCGCAATCCGTCCGGCGATCGAGGCCAGCCATCGCGACGATGTCGAATCGTTCTACTTCCTCGCCGACTACCACGCCCTGATCAAGTGCGAGGATCCGGCGCGGATCGCACAATCACGACTCGAGATCGCCGCGACCTGGCTGGCCCTTGGTCTCGATACCGAGCGTGCGTTTTTCTATCGGCAGTCCGATATCACCGAGATTCCCGAATTGACCTGGTTGCTGACCTGCGTCACCGCAAAAGGCTTGCTCAATCGCTCGCACGCGTACAAGGCGGCGGTTGATCGCAATATCGCCGACAGCGAGGACGGCGACGCCGGCATCACCGCGGGCTTGTTCATGTATCCGGTGCTGATGGCCGCCGATATCCTGATCTTCAATGCGCATCGCGTACCGGTTGGCCGCGACCAGATCCAGCATATCGAGATGGCCCGCGATATCGGCCAGCGCTTCAATCATTTGTACGGCAATGCCTACCGCGCGGTCGCCCGGACAGACGCGGACCCGTTCGTCTTGCCGGAGGCAGTCATCGACGAAAACGTCGCAACCTTGCCCGGCCTCGATGGCCGCAAGATGTCCAAGAGCTACAACAACACGATTCCGCTATGGCTGCCGACGAAGGATCTGAACAAGGCCATCCTTGGCATCGTCACCGACTCGCGTGCGCCCGGTGAACCCAAAGACACCGAGGGCTCGAATATCTTTGCCATCTATCAGGCTTTCGCGAGCCCCGACGAGACGGCGGCGATGCGCCAGGCGTTTGCAGAAGGCATCGCCTGGGGCGAAGCCAAGCAGAAGCTGTTCGAGCGTATCGATGCCGAACTCGCCGCGCCGCGCGAAAAATACAATGCACTGATGAACAAGCCCGACGAGATCGAAGAGCGTTTGCTCACGGGTGCGAAGAAGGCGCGTGAGCGCAGTGCGCCGTTGCTTGCCGCTTTGCGCGAGACAATCGGCTTGTCATCACCTGCGGCACCGGGATCACGACCGCCATCCAGCACCGAGACGGTTGCAGACAGCGTCGCCGCCCCCCAGTGGAAGCGTTACCGCGAGAAGGATGGCCTGTTCTACTTCAAGCTGGTCGATGGCGACGGTGCCTTGCTGCTGCAAAGCCAAGGCTTGCAGCGTCCCGACGAAGTCGGTCTGGTTATCGCCGAACTGATGGTCATGGGCGGGCATTTTCCGCATGTCAGTCGTGCAACGCTGGCGATGGACGGACGCGTCGAAGTCGTTGGCGAAATCGATGGCGTGCGCCGGGCATTGGCGACGCTTGCCGAGGTCGAGAAGCAAAAGCGCGCCGCCAAAGCCGCCCATGACTGACCCGCACATCCGGAAAACTGTGGCTGGCTTCACACTCGACCTGTGAGTGAGTACACGTCCGTAGTCGACAACGCTGCGCTACGGTGTGCTGGTGTCGAGTCGGAAGAGGCATTCGAATCGTCGCGTCCCCTGGCCATGACAAGCGCAATATGAACAAACTGATTGATCATCGAATTTCGCGCCTTGTGCGGGTCTTCGTTTGCGTCCTGCTTGGATGCACAGCAGCATCCGTATCAGCGACGACGACGATGAAACTGCCGGATTGGGTTTGCGCCCATCCCGATGCGATTTTCATCGACGGCTTTCAACCGGCCGCCGGCATCACGCGGTTGCCATCCAACGGCAGTGGCGGCGCGACCGGCAGCATTTCACGCACGGTCAGCGTGCCGGGTTATGGCAGCCATGTGATCTATCTGCGCGTTCCGCCTTCGTATTCTTCCAGCCATCCGGTGCCGCTGGTGTTGGCCCTGCACGGTCAGGCCGGCAGTCCCGCGGCAGCAAACACGGCCGCGCAGGCGGTGCGCAACGCCTGGGCGCCCATCGCCGATGCCAATGGCTTCATCGTCGTTGCGCCGGTGGCGACCGGCGGCTCCGGTGGCTGGATTGCACCGCCACCGAATCCGAGCGACTACAGCATTTTTGCCGCCGCCATCGCGGATGCGGAATTGGCCTACAACATCGACACTTCGCGTCGGATCGGCTGGGGATTTTCCGCCGGCGGCCACGTCATGCACGACATCATGCTCAATGACTTCGGTGCGCCAGTATCAATCGATACCTTTGCCGCCTATTCGGTCAGCGCCGGAATATTGCAGGCCCTGGCCTGCAACGGACTGAATGCATCCCAGTGCAATGCACTCGTTGCCGGCGCTTCACGGCATATCCCACTGGATATCCATATCGGTAGTTCCGATCCGTTACTGCCATACGCGACCGGTGATCGCAATTTCTTCCAGGCCAACGGCTGGACGCTGTCCAGTGATCTCTGGTTCACGACCTTCAGTGGCGGACACACGTATGCAACCGCGCAGTTGAGTGAAATTTGGTCGAATCTGTGTCCGTTCCAGGCGCTGCCCTGAGCGACACGATCAGGCGGCGAGCGGGCGCAGGTCGGCGAGTTGATCGAAATAGTCGCGGGTCAAACGCAGCTGGGTTTGTGCGCAATCGGTACCGTTGACGACGCTGCGGAAGGCCGCGTTCTCGGGACGATCCTTGGCGTACCAGCCGAGATGCTTGCGCGCAATGCGCACACCGGGCAGCTCGCCATAAAAAGCGTAAAGGTCCTCAAGATGTCCGACGAGAATGTCGCGCACTTCAATCGGTGAGGGCGCTTCGAGCATCTCGCCAGTGGCGAGGAAGTGGGCGATCTCGCGGAGGATCCATGGTCGGCCTTGAGCCGCACGTCCGATCATCACTGCATCGGCGCCGGTGATCTTGAGCACCTGCGCGGCTTTCTGCGGCGAATCAATGTCGCCATTCGCCATCAGCGGAATACGGATTGCATCGCGAATCGCGGCGATGGTTTCGTACTCGGCCTCGCCTTGATAGAGATCAGCGCGTGTGCGCCCATGCACGGCGAGGGCAGCGATACCGGCGTCTTCGGCAATCCTTGCGATACGCACACCATTGCGATTGTCGCGATTCCAGCCGGTGCGAATTTTCAGGGTGACCGGGATTTCGACCGCCTTGACCACCGCTGCGACAATTCGCCCTACCAGCATCTCATCCTGCAGCAGGGCAGATCCGGAATATACATTGCATACTTTTTTGGCCGGGCAGCCCATATTGATATCGATCAACTGGGCGCCGAGATCGACGTTGTAGCGTGCCGCATCGGCGAGCATCTGAGGATCGTAGCCGGCAATCTGTACGCTGATCGGGTCGGGCTCGCCGCTGTGATCGGCACGCCGCTGCGATTTCGCCGTATGCCAGAGGCGCGGATCTGCCGTGGTCATCTCGGACACGGCCAAGCCTGCGCCCAGTCGTTTGCACAACTGGCGGAATGGCTTGTCGGTGACCCCGGCCATCGGTGCAAGCACGACAGGCGGGTCGATGTGAAAGGAACCGATACGCATGGCCGATTATTGTATCCCGAGGAGCGGATCAGGCTGAATAGCGGGCGCCCGTAAGCGGGGAATCGGCAACCGTGGCTGCTAAACTTGGCTCCTCGCCACCATTCGTCCCGATCGCTTGAAATCCTTTCGTCGCATCCAGCTGACATTGACGCCTCGACATCCCGGCCGATCGGCCCGCTGATCGCGATGCTCGATTTCCTGGTCAATGTGTTCACCCAGAACGGCTATGCGGCGGTTTTCATCGTATTGATGATCTGTGGCTTCGGCCTGCCGATACCTGAGGACATTACTCTCGTCGCCGGTGGGGTGATCGCCGGCCTCGGCTATGCCAATGTGCACGTGATGTGTGCGGTCGGCATCCTCGGCATCCTCGCCGGGGATGTGCTGATGTTTGTGCTCGGCCGAATCTACGGCGAACGCGCCCTTCGCCTGCGCTGGATCGCCTATCTGATGACGCCACGCCGCTATGCACTGGTCCAGGCAAAGTTCAGCCGCTATGGAAACCGCCTGATGTTCATCGCACGGTTCCTGCCCGGACTGCGCTCACCGATCTACCTGACCGCTGGCATGACCCGGCGTATCTCGTTTGTTCAATTCTTCCTGATGGATGCGTTTGCGGCACTGATCAGTGCACCGATCTGGGTCTATCTCGGTTACTACGGCGCGCAGAATCACGAGTGGTTATTGAAGTGGTTGGATCGCGGCAAGTTCATCGTGATGGCCCTGGTTGCCGTCATTCTGACCGGAGTTGTCTTCTATTTCTGGCGGCGAACCGCGCGAAAGCGCGAGTTGATGCATCTTCGCCAGAGTCGGCGCAAGCGCCGCACCTGACCCTCAGGTGGCCGGACCAAATCGGGCGATGACGTCCTCGTGTCGTGGAATGGCCAACGCTGCGCCGGATTTTTCCGTGCCCATCGCGGCAACCCGGCTGGCATGTCGAACCGCGTTGACGAAAGGTTGCTCTGGCTGGCGCGAAAGCATTGCAACCAGCGCCCCACTGAAAGAATCACCGGCGCCGGTGGTGTCGACGACCTGGACGCTTTCGGCGCCGACCCGATAGTGATCGCTGCGATCGCCACGAAGGCTGTCGCTGGCATGCGAGACAAAGCATCCAGCGGCACCAAGCGTGATGATGATCGTTGCGACGCCCAGTTTCCGGCACAGGCGATGCAGTTCCTCATCGGACGATGCGGCCACATCGCTGGCATCGATCGAGTGGCCACAGATGCGCGCCATCAATTGTCCGAACTCGGTTTCATTCGGCGTGATCACGTCACAAAGCGCCAGCAGTGGCGCATCGACATCGGCATGCATCGGTGCCGGATTGAGTACCCGCAACAAACCGTGTTCGGCGGCCAGCTCAAGCGCGCTGCGCACGGCATCGAGGTTGTTCTCCAACTGCACCAGCAGCAGTCGGGCACTGGCGAACCGGGCACTCTGATTGCGCAGGAATTCAGTCGACAAATGTTCGTTGGCAGCGAGGTTGACCATGATCTGGTTCGCGCCCTCGGTATTGACGATGATCCCCGCCGCTGCGGTCGGTACCTGATCGACAATCAGCCAGGCACAGGCCAGTTTTTCGCTTTGCGCAAAGCGTCGCGCCGACTTGGCCAGTGCATCATTGCCAAGCGCGCCGATAAACAATGCCTTGCCAAGCTGGCGGACACAGGCAATCGCCTGGTTGAAGCCCTTGCCGCCGGGTCCGGTACTGAAGCCCAGCGCGCGTCGGGTTTCGCCGGGTTGCGGAAACCGATCCGCTTGCCAGACGTGATCCTGGACATAGCTGCCAACGATGATGATTTCGGGCGAACGTTCGGCAATGTCTTGCATGAATACAAAATCCGCAGTGAGTCGGCCAATGGTAGCCCAGCCAATGATCGGGCAGGATCACCCCGGTTTCTTCGATTCGACATCGACCCACGCTTTCGACAGACTCGAAGTCCTGCATAGCATGGCGCATCTTTGAACGCGCCCCACCTGAATCCACGACGCCCTACCGAATGACTGTCACATCCACATTCGCCATCATTCTGGTATTGCTCGCTGTTGGCAGGCTGCTCGCATGGCGTCGACTGGTTGCCGAGAACGCTGCCGATTCGCTGAACCTCGTTGTGCTCAATGTCTGTTTGCCGGCGGCAATCCTGTTGTACGCGCCAAAACTGGTTTTCGAGCGTGAGCTTGTCGGTCTGGTCGCGATTCCCTGGTTGAACCTGCTCGCCAGCGCGGCGCTGGTTTCATTGCTGGCAAAAATCCTGCATTTTGATCGCGCCAGTGCGGCCAATTTGTTGTTGCAGGTTCCACTCGGCAATACATCGTTTATCGGCTATCCGCTGACCCAGGTGCTGGTCGGCTCCAGCGCACTCGGTTATGCCGTGATTTACGACCAATTTGGCTCGTTCATCATTCTCGTTACCTGGGGCCTGTTTGTCATCGCGTTCTACGGCGGCGGTGAGCGCCCGCGCTTGAAGACCATCGTGCGCCGAGTGGCCGGATTTCCTCCGTTCATTGCACTCGTATTGGCCTTGACTGTCATGCCGGCTGCCCCGGCCCCGGCCGTCGACCAGGGCTTGAACCTGATCGCCGGGGCGCTGCTGCCGCTGGTCGTGCTGGCCCTGGGCATGCAGTTGCGCCTTCGCCTTCCGCGTCGCCATCTGCTGCCGCTGGTCATCGGCCTGTTTGCCAAACTGGTCCTGATGCCCTTGCTTGCCTGGGCCGCTTGCCAAGCGTTTGGCCTGTCTGGTGATATCGAGCTGGTAGCGGTCTATCTGAGCGCGATGCCACCGATGATGACTTCAGGCGCCTTGCTGTCGATGGCTGGCCTGGCGCCGGAACTCTCGGCCGCATTGATCGGCTACGGCATCGTGGTGTCGATGATCACCTTGCCGCTCTGGCATTTCGTCATGACTGCATAAGGGCACCAGACAGGAGAATGGCAATGGCAATTTCCAGCAAGGAGCGCAATCGGGACGGGTTCATCGAGCGCGGTGCTGAAGTCACTCGCCTTGAGGCCTTCATCGATGCCGCATTTGCATTCGCCGTGACCCTGCTGGTCATTTCAGTCGATACGATTCCTGCCAGTCGCGAGGAGATGCTGATCGCCTTGAAGGGCGTGCCCGCGTTTGCCGTGAGTTTCGCGATGATTGCAGTGTTCTGGTACGGCCACGCCGCTTATACGCGACGCTACGGACTCGATGACTTGCCGTCGACCTTGCTCGGCCTGACACTGGTTTTCTTCGTGCTTGTCTTCGTCTATCCGCTCAAGGTCATGTTTGCAGCGTTCTTCGCGCGCATGAGCGATGGCTGGCTTCCGGCGCACTTCATGCTGGAATCACGCGAAGACTGGATCTTCGTGTTTCTCGGTTTCGGTGTTGTCTTTGCGACGATGGGAACGGTTCTTGCCCTGCTCACACGACACGCCTGGAATCTTCGCGATCAGCTCGGACTGGATATTGAAGAAAGAGTCGGAACACGATGTGTCGAGCTATCGTGGTGGTTGATTCCGATCGTCAGCCTGATTTCGATTGCTCTCACCGTGGTTGCGGCGAGTGCTCCCGAGATTCCCTGGTTGCTCGGTTTGCCGGGTCCGGTCTACATGTTGCTTGCGGCACAATATCCGTTGATCACCTGGTTTCGGCGTCGACTTCTGCGCAAGATTGACGCGCAAACGCTTGTTGCAGACTGAGCATTCATTCCGCTTGCCTCGCGCTTGCGTGGCGCAATCTTTCATTCCTGGAATCCACCGATGAAGCCATGGCAAAGTCTGATCGTCTTTATCGTGTTGGTGCTGGCGGCGTCGCTGCTCGGTGGCCTGTCGGTCCCTGACGCTTGGTATGCCGCCTTGGACAAACCCGCTTTCAATCCACCAGGATGGGTTTTCGGACCGGCCTGGGCCTTGCTCTATGCGCTGATGGCCTTCGCTGCCTGGCGTGTCTACCGTATCTCCGGATTCGATGTGGCGATTGCCCTGTGGCTTGCGCAATTGCTGGTCAATGCGCTCTGGTCGCCATTGTTCTTCGCCATGCATCGAATCGATCTCGCTCTGATCGATATTGTTCTGCTCGATCTTCTGGTTGTCGCCACGACCGTCGCATTCTTTCGCCGAGACCGGATCGCGGGCTGGCTGATGACGCCGTACCTGGCCTGGATTGCGTTCGCCACGGCGCTGAATGCGGCGATCTGGTCGCTCAATCAGGGCTGAACATTCGCCGAGGATTCCTCAGAGGCTCCACGCTTGGCACAGATCAGCCAGTTCTCGAACGGCAAGCGGCCACGTAGTGGCGTGAATGTCGCCGTGAGGCCGTGGTCGGCGAAGCGCTGTTCGAGCTCATGGCGACGCGGATATCGGTTGGGGCCGACATTCATCCAGCGTGCCCAGCGTGCAAATCGATCAACGCCACGGGTGAATCGCAGCCGCCAGCCGTCACGTTGCAAGCCGGTGCGCATGACCAGAACGGCTCCCGGCGACAGGCTCGCTATGGCGCTTTCAAGCAGGGCCGATTGGGCGTCTGGCGGAAGAAACTGGACGATATCGAGCAGGGCGACACTGCCACGATGGGCGGGAAATCCGCGGGCCAGATCGAGCGGCTCGAAGCAGACCGCAGCGAGTTCGGCGCGAGCCGCTGCCTCGCGCGCGGATACGATTTTTTTGCCGTCGATATCCACGCCACGATAGTCGGCGCTGAAACCTTGAGCGCGCAGCGCGTGGGCGAGCAGGCCAATGCCGCAGCCCAGATCGAGCAGTGGCTGCCTAGTAGTGGCGAGCACTTCACCGACGCCCGTGTACAGCGGGTCGGTGGCGAGCTTGATGCGCGCATACCAGTAATGCGGACGGCGCGGCAGAAATTGCCGGGCAATGGCGTGAATCGCGAGTTCCATCGGCCGAGCGTAACCGACCCGTTGTTAGACGAAGGTGAGCATCGGCCCACCTTCGTCCGTTTTCATCGGGTCAGACGGTGGTCGGATTCGGCTTCTCCGGATCGAGCTTCCACTGCTTGATGGCCCGCGCCACATCCTGCGGATTCATCTTGCCTTCGGCGGCCAGTGCAGCGATCGCAGCGTGGGCGATCCAGTAGCGATCGACTTCAAAGAATCCACGCAGCGCTTCGCGTGAATCGCTGCGTCCGAAGCCATCGGTGCCGAGCGAGATGAACTTGCGCCCATCGGGAATGAAGGCGCGGATCTGATCGGAATAGGCACGCACATAGTCGGTCGCCACGATCACCGGGCCGGCATGGCCTTCAAGACACTTCTCGACCCAGGATTGGCGTGGCTTCTTTTCCATCGGATGCAGGCGATTCCAGCGCTCGGTATCGAACCCATCGCGTCGCAATTCATTGAAGCTCGGGCACGACCAGATCGTGCTGGCCACGCCAAACTCCTCTTCGAGCAGTTCAGCCGCCGCCATCGCCTCACGCAGGATCGTGCCACTGCCGAGCAGTTGCACCTGCGGAATATTCTTGGCTTTGCTCTTGTTCTTGCCCTTCGACGAATCCCCACTCCCGGATCCCGATTCCCGCAACAAATACATGCCCTTGATGATCCCTTCTTCGGATCCCTTGGGCATGTCCGGATGCGTGTAGTTCTCGTTCATCAGGGTGACGTAGTAATAGCAATCCTCCTGTTCGGTCAGCATGCGACGCACGCCATCCTGGAGAATTACCGCGACCTCGAACGAGAAGGTCGGGTCGTAGCTGCGGCAGTTCGGAATCGCGCCGGCGAGCAGATGGGAATGGCCATCCTCATGCTGCAGGCCTTCGCCATTCAGTGTGGTGCGGCCGGACGTGCCGCCAAGCAGGAAGCCGCGCGCACGCATGTCGCCGGCTGCCCAGGCGAGATCGCCGATGCGCTGGAAGCCGAACATCGAGTAATAGATGTAGAACGGCAGCATCGGCACGTTGCTGTTCGAATAGCTGGTTGCCGCCGCGATCCACGAGGAGAACGCGCCGGGTTCGCTGATGCCTTGCTGCAGCACCTGGCCGGATTCGTCCTCGCGGTAGTACATGAGCTGATCGGCATCCATCGGCTTGTACTTCTGGCCGAACGGCGCGTAGATGCCGATCTGGCGGAACATGC
>NZ_DASSYD010000173.1:0-2053 GCF_035703485.1 Dokdonella sp.
CTAAGGATGTTGTGGGCTTCGGCGGCTTGCTGCACGTTCATCTTGAACTCGACCATGTCGAGGAAAAACTGCAGCAGGTTTTGATCCTGACTGTCGCTGCCTTGGACTACTTGGTCCATGCTGGTGTTGTTCGCTTGACGAGGAGTCATTGGTTTGAAACCTCGCGCTTGTCAGGTTCGGAGATGAGCCGCTCTATCGCCGTTGTCATGCCTGCATGGATCGCATCGAATACATCGGCGGGAAATTCGTCGGGCAGGCGAGAGGCAATCTCGTCCAATACGAAAGGCGTCTGCTTGATCATCGTCTCGATCAGCGCCGGAACGTCCGGCAAGCCGAGTGCTGCGCCCATGGCCACCCAGTGCCAACGGTGTATGCCATGCAGATCGTAGTGTCGGTTTCGGTCTACGACGGCCATGGCGAGTTTGGCTTTTCTTGGATCGAGGCGATTGTTGCCGCTTCCCAGAATCGGATAGGCGGAGAGGATGTCGTAAAGCGGCGTCAGTCGGTAGGCACCGCCTGGCAGCTGTTGCAGGCTGAAGTTCTTCGCATGGCCATCGGTGGCTGCCATCAGCCAGAACAGCAGCTGGCTTTTGAAAAAGGTTGCGCGATCTCCTTGTGCATCCTCGGCCCCACGCAGCACTTCCATGATCTGCCGAATGCCGGGGCCGCCGTCCGCTTCGTATTTCATTGAAGGTGGCATTCCCAGTGCCTGGCAGAAGTCCTCCTGCGGAGCACGCATCCACCACGGCCCCTCACTCGAAATGAATCGGTCGAAGCGTTCGACAATCAATGCTTTCTGATCCTCGAACCGGCCGATCTCCGTGCGGGCCACTGGCAGCCCGAAGGCTTGCGCGATTTCCATCGACAGCCACTCGATCTCCACCGAGGCGCGCATGTCGGCCTGCATGTTGCCGACCAGGCCAAGCGGCAGTTTGAAGATGTGTGTGCTGGGTGTTGATCGCCGTGGGATGCACCATTGATCCTCGTGGCGCAGAAGTGCGGTCTTCTCCTGTGCTCCGGCGATCGAGAGCCTAAACGCTTCGCTATCGTTCTGTCCGAATGGCCCTGAAAGCGTGGTGTCGCGGAGGATCTGGGCCACTTGGCCTTCGCTCAATGGCTCGGCATCGATGGTGCGCACGTCGTCGGGTTTGCTCCCTGCAGGAACTAGCTGCACGGCGCCAGCGCAATCACGGCCAATCGTTGCGAGCAGATCGAAGCCCGACGTACTCGCCGCACCGTAGCGATCGCGCAAGCGGCGAAGGATACGATCGTTATCTGGCAGGAGATTGTCGAAATAGGCGGCGACGGCGGCAGAAGAAAGCGGTACCGCTTTGCCGCTGGCGGAGCTGGTGAATGGCAGCGACAAGGACAACGGTCGCCCCTCCGGCGACGCTATCCACTCGCGATCATAGGTCAGTTGGTCGGCGCCACTTCGTGCGCGCTCCCAGCGGCCGACGTAGTGACCATTCATCCAGATGTCGAGGGCGCGAATTCTGGCTGCCATGACTTACCAGGTCGCCTTGCTCGGGTTTGCACTCTTTGATCCACTCGCCGATTTGGCTTGCAGGCCGAGTTCCAGTCCCAGCAGCAGGCAGAGCCGATGGACGCGATCGAACGACGCGCGCCCGGCGTTGTTTTCCAGTTTGGACACGGCTTGAGTGCTGATGCCGAGCTGACTGGCGACGTCCGCCTGAGTCCAGCCAAGCTGCACGCGTGCGGCACGCAGCTTGGGGCCGAGTTGGTCTGGAAGTCGGATGATGTCCATGAGATCAACCTGCAGGTTGAAAGTGATGGAATCAACTTACAGGTTGATTATGCGAAAATCAATTCTTAGGTTGAATTCAATTCGCAATATTGCTTCAAAACCAGCTCGACAGAGCAATATTGTGCCGGCCGGAATTACGTCACTGCTTACCAGGCAATCCCATAATCATCCCCCTGCTCACTGGCACCACCCCACAGCGTCCCATTCTTCTGATCCAGCCATATCGCGGTGATCGGGCTGTAGGTGCGGTCGACGATTTCGACCTTGTAGCCCATGCGGCCGAGTTCT
>NZ_DASSYD010000144.1:0-44149 GCF_035703485.1 Dokdonella sp.
CTGCGTGCAGATCGCGGCGCGCTGGCGCAGATGCACTGGCCGTGCTTCAAGCCAGCGCAACAAAGAGCTGCGCGCAGACAGGTGTCGCCTAACCGATTGTTTTTGTTGAAACAGGTGGCATCCAGAAGGTCCGCCAGCCGCGCCGCGCGGCTCGTCAACGCAACCAGCCTTCACTTCGCCACGCAGCACGACCGGCGAACCTTCTGAATGCCATGACGGTTTGGCCACTTGATCAGCGTTGCCTTAATTCGGCGCGCTGATCTTGATCGAGTCGTCGTAGTGAATGGTCTGGACCGTATGCGATTTGTGACCCATCGCCGTGGAGTCGCTTTCCGAACGTACGATCCTGCCGGTATCGTCAATGAAAACCTTGTTGTGGGATGAAACGGTCACACCCATGACCTTGGTGTTGACGTCGTAGCTGATGGCGCGGAGGCTTTGCCCATCAATCGTTTGCAAACCCTCATCCTTGATGTTGCTGGTTCCTGCGCGAATATCCTCGATCGTCGACGGGATCATGCGCTTGAACATCCCGCTCATGTCGACTGGCGGCTTCATCCATTGGCCATCGCCGCTGCGCATCCAGGTGCCTTCCGGCAGAACCACGATGGATGTTTCTGAAGTCGTCGCCCGGAAACGGCTGATGGTCTCGAATTCAACTTTCGTACGGGTTTCCTTGCCCTTGGCATCCGTGGAAACCGAATCGGCGGAATAAGACGAATTGATCATCTTTTGATAGGCCGAAAAGAGCGCGTCGCTTGCGCTGCCATCCGCGGCGGCCGGTGTCGAAAACAGGGAGCAGGACATGGCAAGCAAAACGGCAACGAGCAGGTTCGCAAATCTAGGCATCGGTAAACTCCATTGAACGGCGAAAGTCCCATCCTGCGTGAAAGTGTGAATGCTTCGCAAGTCGGATGATGACTTGATTGCGCAGCCGTGACAGCGGGTTTGTAGCGGCACGTCGGCAAGGCTAGACTATGCGCCTGCCGAACTCATCTCAGCAGCAGTTTTTTGCTGAAACCTTCTTGAATTTCAACCCCTTGACACCGGGACTTCAAGTCAGCTCTCACCTGAAACAGGGAGTCGGACTTCAGAAATCCGGTGCAGCATCGTTTGCGGAGCACGTCATGATCTTTGAAACGCTCGCCAAGACCGGCCACGAGGAAGTGGTGTTCTGTCATAACAAGGATGCCGGCCTGAAAGCCATTATCGCCATCCACAACACTGTTCTTGGCCCTTCGCTTGGTGGTTTGCGCATGTGGCCGTACAAGACCGAGCAGGAGGCGATCAATGATGTCCTGCGCCTGTCGCGCGGCATGACCTACAAGAATGCCGTGGCCGGGCTCAATCTGGGTGGCGGCAAGGCGGTCATCATTGCCGATCCGGCCACGGACAAGTCCGAGGCGTTGTTCCGCTCCTTCGGTCGCTTCGTCAACTCGTTGAACGGTCGCTACATCACTGCCGAAGACGTCGGAATCGACGTCAATGACATGGAATGGGTATTCCGCGAGACATCGTTTGTTACCGGCGTGCATCAGGTTCATGGCGGGTCCGGCGATCCCTCGCCGTTCACTGCATACGGAACCCTGCAAGGCGTTCTGGCATCGCTGAATGCCTGTTATGGCAATGAAGATGTCGGCAAATACAGCTTCGCCGTCCAGGGCGCCGGCCATGTCGGCATGGAGCTCATCAAGCTTCTGCGCGAGCACGAGGCCAAGGTCTATGTGACTGACATCAACAAGGAGCTGGTGCAGCGTGCGGTTGACGACTACGGCTGCACGGCGGTCGGACTCGATGAAATCTACGATACCGATGCCGACGTCTACAGCCCTTGCGCGCTCGGTGGCACGCTCAACGAAGCCACCCTCGATCGCCTCAAGTGCAAGGTCATCTGTGGCGCAGCCAACAATCAGTTGGCCAGTGACGAGATTGGCGATGAGATTTCACGTCGGGGCCTGTTCTATGCGCCGGACTATGCGGTCAATGCCGGTGGCGTCATGAACATCTCGCTGGAGATCGATGGCTACAACCGTGAACGCGCAATGCGCATGATGCGCACGATCTACCAC
The DNA here is from genome assembly GCF_035703485.1 of Dokdonella sp. GTDB lineage: Bacteria > Pseudomonadota > Gammaproteobacteria > Xanthomonadales > Rhodanobacteraceae > Dokdonella. The sequence goes on from NZ_DASSYD010000144.1 coordinate 2,070, forward strand.
AACGTCAGTCGCATCTTCGAAATTGCCAAGCGCGACAACATCCCGACCTATCTCGCTGCGGACCGCCTCGCCGAAGAGCGTATTGCCACAATCGGCAAGTTGCGCCTGCCCCACCTCGGCGTGACCGCACCGAACTTCCAGGGTCGTCGCGGCAACTGATTGCGACAGCACAACTGACGAAGGCCAAATTCCATGCGTCCATTCCAGCTCAGTGAAGATCTAGACGCCCTGCGCGACGCCGTGCAGACGTTTGCGGACAAGGAAATCGCGCCACGCGCAGACCTGATTGATCGCGACAACGAATTTCCGGCCGATCTGTGGCGAAAATTCGGAGAAATGGGTCTGCTCGGCATTACCGCGCCGGAAGAATACGGCGGATCGCAACTGGGCTACCTCGCCCACGTGGTCGCCATGGAGGAGATTTCACGCGCGTCTGGCTCGGTTGGCCTGTCCTACGGCGCCCACTCGAACCTGTGCGTGCAAAACCTCAGCAACAACGCGAACGACGCGCAACGCCGCAAGTACCTGCCCAAGCTGTGCAGCGGTGAATGGGTCGGCGCGCTGGCCATGAGTGAACCAGGTGCCGGGTCCGATGTTGTCGGATCGATGACCTGTCACGCCGAAAAGAAGGGTGATGTCTGGATCGCCAACGGCTCGAAGATGTGGATAACCAACGGCCCGGATGCGGACGTTCTACTCGTCTACATGCGCACCGCGCCGAAGCCGGCTGGCTCACGTTGCATGACCGCCTTCATCATCGAGAAAGGCATGAAGGGCTTCTCGACCGCACAAAAGCTCGACAAGCTCGGCATGCGCGGATCGAACACCTGCGAACTCGTGTTCGAGGATTGCGAAATTCCGGCCGAGAACATTGTCGGCCAGGTCAATGAAGGGGTTCGCGTGCTCATGAGCGGACTCGACACCGAGCGGCTTGTATTGTCGGGTGGGCCGATCGGCTTGATGCAAGCGGCCATGGATCTGGTCGTGCCGTATATCCGTGAGCGCAAGCAGTTCAATGCACCGATCGGCACGTTTGGCATCATGCAGGCGAAAATTGCGGATATGTACACCAATCTGCAATCGTCACGCGCCTATGCCTACATGGTTGCGCAGGATTTTGATCGTGGCGTGAAATCACGCATCGACCCGGCGTCGTGCCTGATGCATGCCTCGCAGACTGCCGTTCAGGTCGCTCTTGAGGCGATTCAGACGCTGGGCGGAAACGGCTATATCAATGAATTTCCGGCTGGACGCCTGCTCCGTGATGCCAAGCTCTACGAAATCGGTGCGGGAACCAACGAAATTCGGCGCATGCTGATCGGACGCGAGTTGTTCCACGGCAAGAGCTGAGGTTCGAGCTGCCCGGAACGTGCCGAAAGAAAGTGGCTGATGGTCGACGCTGCTGAAAAACTCCCGCAACGGTAGTCAACCATCGGTTTATCTGGGTTAGACTGAACGCGACCGCCACGGGGGAGTGAAGTGGGGCTGATCGACGACAGTCTTGAGTTTTCCGATGAACCAACGGGTGAATTGGCCCCGTGGAAAGTGCTGATCGTCGACGACGAGCCCGAAGTCCATCAGGTGACTCGTCTTGTCCTTGCCAATTTTCGTTTTGCCAATCGTCCACTGCAACTGCTGAGCGCCTATACAAGCGTCGAGGCAGAATCACAGTTGCTCGAACACGCCGATACCGCTGTCGTGCTTCTCGATGTGGTCATGGAGACCGAGCAGGCCGGTCTTGCCCTGGTACGCACGATTCGCGAGCGTCTGGGCAATCAATTCGTTCGCATTGTCCTGCGCACGGGACAGCCCGGCCAGGCGCCTGAGCAGGAGGTCGTTGCCGCATATGACATCAACGACTACAAGGAAAAAACCGAACTTACCGCACAAAAACTTTCGACGACCCTGTATTCGGCGCTACGTGCCTACCGTGACATGCGCACAATCGAGTCCAGTCGGCGCGGCCTTGAGGTTGTCATACGCGCTTCATCCGAGGTTTTCTCGCACCAGCAGCCACAACATTTCTCGTCAGTCGTACTGGAGAAGCTGGCTGAATTGATCGGAACCGAGACAACGGCTTTGTGCTGCCGCATCGCCAATCCGTGCGCAGAGCTACCGAAACATTTCCAGATCGCCGCGGCCAGCGGAGACTATTCGCAATACGTTTCACATAATGCTGAAGAGAAACTTCCCGCGCATGTCGTCAACTCAATGCGTCAAGCCTTCAGCAACAAGCAGCATGTTTTTTCCGCAGATCACTACGTTCTGCACTTCAGTGACAGCGATGCCACGGAATCTCTGCTCTTTGTCGGTGAATCGCAGCGCCTCGATGAACACGGACATCGTCTGATGCAGGTGTTCTGCAGCAACGTCGCCATTGCCTATGAAAACCTCCATCTCAATCAGGAGCTTTTCAACAGTCAGCTCGACATGGTTTACCTGCTCGCCGGAGCCGCGGAATCACGCTCACGCGAAACCGCCAATCATGTGCGACGGGTCGGCATCATCGCCAGCAAGATTGGTCGGCTGCATGGCCTCGATGAAGCCACTTGTGAAATGCTGAATTACGCCGCACCACTGCACGATATCGGCAAGATCGGCATCCCGGACGCAATCCTCAACAAACCTGGTGCGCATACGCCGGAGGAAACCGTCATCATGCGTACCCATACCGAGCTGGGCTCGCGCCTGCTGGCGGGCTCGCGGCGCCCGGTTTTTCGCCTCGCCGGAGAGATCGCACTCTCCCATCACGAGAACTTTGATGGCAGCGGTTACCCGAAAGGCCTGGCCGGGAATGCCATTCCCATTGCCGGGAGAATTACTGCACTTGCCGATGTATTCGATGCGCTTGGCAGTCGTCGCTGCTACAAGGAAGCCTGGCCAGATCAGGAAATTCGCCGCTTCATCAGTGATCAACGTGGCGTCAAGTTTGATCCTGAATTGACCGACTTGCTGCTCGCGAACTGGGAGGAAATATCGTCACTGCGCAAGCAGCTTCCGGATACCTGATTGCCTGACGCTCCTCCTTCCTTGTTCCGCAGTAGGCAGATGAAGTTTTCGTCATCCCCTGCTTTTCTCGAACGGTGCACGATTTCCGGATGTGAAGCGAATGCTCAACTGAAATCCGGATTCCAATGCGCTGTCGACGACGATGGTGCCACCGAGAACCTGAGTCACCAGGTTATAGACGATATGCATCCCCAAACCTGACCCTCCGACTCCACGACGGGTGGTGAAGAAGGGGTCGAAAATACGCGCACGGGCAACTTCGTCCATGCCCTTGCCGTTGTCCCGATAGTCAATGCCGATGCTGTCGCCGCGTTGGGTAACTTCAATACCGATGCGTCCGGATCTGCCATCGGAAAAGCCGTGAATGAGTGAATTCATGACCAGATTGGTAATGATCTGGTACAGCGCCCCAGGCGCCGTTTCGCAAACCACGGGTTGCTCGCAGAAAATTTCCACCTGATGTGGCGTCTTCTTCAGGGTTGGCCCAAGCGTGATCAGGATTTCGCTGATGCAAATGCCAATATCAATGACTCTGCGATCCTCGGTCGATTGATCGACCGCAACCTGCTTGAAACTTCGAATCAGCCGATCGGCGCGCTGGAGGTTGCGAAGGATCAACTGTGAACTTTCAAGCGCGGCATGCTCGAACCGTTGCAGTTCCGAGCGAGTCAGTTCGCCCTTCTCAAGAAGCTGGGCAATTCGTGTGGCTTCCTCACTCATATGTGAAGCCGCGGTCACGCTGACCCCGATCGGTGTATTGATTTCGTGGGCAATTCCGGCGACGAGCCCGCCAAGCGAGGCCATTTTTTCCGCCTCAAGCAATTGTTTCTGAGTCCGTGTCAGACGATCAAGGGTCTGCTGAAGCTCCAGATTCGTTGCCTTGAGGTCCGACGTGCGATTCTCCACACGCTGCTCCAACTCCTCGTTGAGTTTGCGCAACGCCTCTTCCGCCGTCTTCAGCTCGGTAATGTCGTGAGTCGTGCCAGCCATGCGCACCCCCCTTCCCTGCTCATCACGTTCAACCAGCCGGCCTCGACTCAGCACCCAGATCCAGTTGCGCTCGACATCGAGAATTCGATAGCTAGCCTCGAAACTGTCCGACTCACCTTTGAGGTGGGTCGTCAGCGCCTTGTTGAACTCGTCGAGATCATCCTTGTGGACAAGCGAAATGTGCGCATCAATTGAATCGCCTATGGAGTCCGCATTGAAGGCGAGTTGCTCCAGCCGATTTTCCCTGACCATTTTTTGTGTTTGCAGGTTCAGATCCCAGAGCTCGCTTCCACTCCCCCATAGCGCCATCTTGAGGCGCTCCTCGCTGAGACGGATTGCATTTTGGGCCTGTGCGCGACGATGCAGACTGGCGCGAACCCAGATCGCAATCAGCCAGGCCAGTGCAATCAGTGCAGCAAGATATGCCGCGAAGGCTCGCGGTGAAGCCCAGGCAGAGGGCGCAACGTTGATATCAACGATGAACTCTTTCTCACCCCAAGCCTGACCACTACGCCTTGTGCGCAGACGTAGCCGATAATTCCCGGCATCCAGATCCGTATAGGTCGCAAAGCGCCGCGAGGAGGAGGTCTCGATCCAGCGTTGATCGTGTCCGTCAAGGCGATAGCTGTATTCGATCGATTCCGGATCGGTAAAGTCCAGAGCAGCAAATTCGACTGTGACGTTGTCTTGTTCGTGGCTCAGTTCGATCTGGCCACCCATCCACAGACTCTTGTCGAGTGGTGATGCCGGGTCGCGCCATTTCAACTTGACCGGAACATTCTGCAGCAACAGGCGTGTCGCAAGGGGTCGCGGTGCTGGTGGCAGTTTGATTTTGAGTGGATCGAAGACGCTGATGCCCTCCAGGCCACTGAAAGCCATCAGGCCACCAGGAAGGCGCGTAGCACCGTTGATCCAGTAGCCCGAGGACAAAGTGCCATCGTGAGGGCCGAAATTGATGAAGCTTTTGCGTTCCGGATCAAAGCGGCTGAGGCCTACGGTGGTGCTGATCCAGAACTTTCGGCTCGAATCCTCCATGATCTTCCCGATCGCCTCGGCGGCCAACCCTTGCTTCGAGCCGAACGTCTCGAATCGCGGCGCATCTTCGGTCCCTGGCAAAAGATGACTGATGCCGGCTCCCTGGGTTCCAACCCAGAGCTCTCCGCGGGAATCCATGGTCAGGGTCGAAATGGCATTGCTGCCGACCGATTGGGGATCATCCGGATCCGAACGGAAGTGCTCGAATCGTTGTGCGGCGCGATCAAAGCGATCCAGTCCACCCGCCCGTAACGCGAGCCACAGGTCGCCGTTTGATGTCTCGACAATATCACTCACGCTGTCGCCACCGGGATTACTCGAATGGCTTTCAGTGACTACCTGGTGTCGATGGTGGACGAATGACTTGCAGGTACTGCAGCGCTCGTCCAGGCCCTGATTCACGGTGCCTATCCAGAGCGTTCCATCACGCCCCTCGAATATGTAGAGAAGCGCATCTTCGGCAAGACTGCCCGGATCATTCGGGTCGTTTCTGAAATGTTCGAAACTGTCGCTGTTTCCGCGCATCCGGTTGAGTCCGCCGCCATTGGTTGCCACCCACAAACTTCCATCCCGGGTTCTGGTGATGTACTGGACAAAATCATGCGAGAGAGAATCGGCTCGTTGCGGATCATGCCGGTAGCGGGCAATAACGCCCTTGTTCAAATCAAGATGAACGAGTCCCCCGCCTTCCAGGACGCCAACCCACAACGTGCCATCCAGGTCCCCCCATACCGTCAATGCCTGACGTGATGGCAGCGTTCGAGAGTCACCCACAACGCTTTCAATACGGGTGAAAGCTTCGGTTCGGGGGTTTTGCACGGACAATCCGTTGGCCCAGGAGCCCACAAACAGACTTCCATCGCGGCCACGCAACAGCGTATGCAGCCTGTGTGCGGCGACTGTGCCATCTCGTGCCGGATCATGGGCGTATTCGACAAACGTCTCATGGTCTGGCTGCAATCTCGCCAGGCCATGACTGAAGCCGGCGATCCAGAGTCCGCCATCTGCGTCGGCAAGAAGATCGCGGATGCCGCCATCCGGCAGTCCGACTTCGGAATTCGCTTGCCGTTCCTGATAGTGCTTGAGCAACAGACCATCGCTATTGAAGCGATACAAGCCGCTCTCTGCCGTCCCCGCCCAGATTTCGCCATTCGGAGTTTGCGCCAGCGTATAGATGTCCAGCGAACGCTGCTGATGATCGAGAATTTGATGCAAGTTGCTGCCGTCAGAACTCATTTGCCAGAGGCCTTCCCTTGCACCCAGCCAGATGCGCCCATCGCTTGACTGCAGCATGCTGCGAACCATTCGGAATGCAGGATGTGCTGCAAACGGCAAATCCCGGAAGGATTTGGAGCCAGGATCAAACCATTGCATTCGTCCCGCTGAGTTGGCTACCAAAAGTCTTCGCTCTCGATCAATCAACAAGGCCGTAACGTGGCTGCTGGCCAGTGCATGAGGATTGCCTGGATCTGCCCGATAGCTGACGAATCGATCAAGCTGCGGATCGTAGTGATCGAGGCCACCGGCCTGGGTACCGACCCAGAGGCTGCCATCCGGATCGGCAGCCAGCGCCCAGACATGATTCTGGGACAGTGACCAGGGATCATCGCGCTCCGTCTTGTAGACACGAAACTCGTAGCCATCAAAGCGGCTCAGGCCATCCTGGGTTCCCAACCAGAGGAAGCCGCTCGAATCCTGGGCCATTGCCCGGACCGTGGCTTGTGACAATCCATCGGTGATGCCGAACGTCCGAAAATGAATGCGTTCGATACCGGGAACTTCTCCCGCGTACGCAGCAGCGATCCAGCCGCACGACAGAATCGTGGCCAGACAAAACGATCGAATCCAGAACCCCGCCCGTGTACGTCGTTCGCGCATTCATGAAGGCTAGCCCTCCAAACCGCAGACAACAAGCACAGCCCGCGCCAACCGAGGCAGGCTGGCGCGATTTGCGGCGATCAGCGGGCGAAATGGATCGCGGCAATTGCGCGAATTCAGTCGCCGGGAGCAGACTCTCCAGCCGTAACCTGTGCAAGCACCCACCGACACTTTCATTTCTATAGACGGACATCACACATGGCTGTCTCGACAGGACGTATGTTGCGCTCGAATTCCGGGGAGTGCCGATGAACAAGATCGTCTTTTGCGCTGCGCTGGCCATTCTGGGTTTGCTGTCTCCGATTGTTGTGCAGGCACTTGTCCATGATCCCCTGTTCGGAAATTCATTCGAACGGCCAACTGACCTTCCGGGCAACGATGCAGAGGCGGCCAGATTTCTGACCCAGGCGACCTATGGCCCTACCCTTGCCGAGATCGCCCGACTGCGCGCGATCGGCTACTCGGAATGGCTGCGACAGAAATTCAACAAGCCTGCCACCGCAGCGAGGCCGTTTCTGGAAACGGTGAATGCCGCACGTCTCAGTGCGGGCCAGAGTGGGATCAGCCAGAGTCAGCGTCTGGACCGCTGGTTTCATACGGCGGCCACCGGCAACGACCAGCTACGTCAGCGACTCGCATTTGCACTAAGTCAGATCCTCGTCGTTTCCGATCAGAACAGTTCGCTTGGCGGCGAACCGATCCAGCTCGGCGAGTACTGGGACATTCTGGCTCGCAACGCATTCGGCAACTATCGCGAACTGCTTGATCAGACGACCTGGAATCCGTCGATGGGCAAGTATCTCAGTCATTTCCGCAACCAGCAGGCCTCGGCAGATCAGAGTTGTCCGGACGATGTCGACGATGGGCTCGACCTGCTCTTCGCTCACCCGAACATCGCGCCTTTCATTTCGCGCCAGCTGATCCAGCGGTTCACTACAAGCTCGCCGTCACCGGCCTACATCCAGCGGGTTGCACAGAAGTTCAACAACAACGGTTTTGGCGAGCGAGGCGATCTCAGTGCCGTGATCAAGCAGATCCTGCTGGATGTCGACGCACGCAACGCGCCGACAGCCAACAGTGGCAAGGCGCGTGAGCCCCTGCTCAAGCTGACCGCAATCTGGCGCGCCTGGGCCGCACAAATGCCCGCGGCCGATGCCTACGGCAATATCCCGATGGGCATGACCAATCCGAGCGGCACCTTCGGCCAACGTCCGCTTGGTGCTGATACGGTGTTCAATTTCTACGAACCGGATTATCAGGAACCCGGCGTCATTGCCGATTCGGGGTTGTTCTCTCCCGAGTTCCAGACTCTCGACGAAAGCACGATCGTCTCGAGCGCAAACAGTCTGTACTCGTATGCCTTCAACAGTTATGTCGGCATGTCGAATCCTCCGAGCAATAGACCGTTGCTCGACCTCGCTGCGCTCACTTCGCTTGGCACCGACTATGCGGCGATGGTCGATGAAGCCAACCGGCGCATGCTCTACGGCAGCATGTCTGCCGCAATGCGTACGTCCCTGATCAATGCCGTCACCTTCATGGACGGAAATGTCTCCGCGTCCGAGCGTGCTCGCTCGATCATCTACCTCGTGGCGATCTCGCCCGAATTCGCCGTGCAGCGCTGAGGACATGACCGTGAGCAACGAATCGACCTCCCGGAGAAGCTTCCTGCGCCAATTGTCGTGCGCACTATGCGCTGGCGGTGCCTCGACACTGCTTCCGCAAATGAACCTGATCAGCCGTGCACTGGCACAGACCACGGTGCCCGGCTACAAGGCGCTGGTTTGCGTCTATCTGGCCGGCGGCAACGATGCCTGGAATTTCCTGATGCCTTATGACCAGGCCCGTTATGACGTCTACGCTGCATCGCGCAGCGGGGTCTATAACGCCAGCGGCAACCCTGGCGGCCTCGCCATCGCTCGCAGTGCCTTGGCGGGCACCCAGATCAGCGATGCGAGTGGCAGCTATGCCTTGCATCCGAGCACGATCGACCGCACCGGGCCCAGTCAATCCGGCCTGCGCTCGCTGTACAATCAGGGCAAGCTGGCCTTGATCAGCAACATCGGCACCCTGATCCAGCCGATCAGCAAGACCGAATACAACGCGACGCCCTCTTTGCGGCCACCGCAGCTTTACTCGCACAGCAATCAGGAGAACCTCTGGCACATCGCGCGCACGACCGCATCCGCGCGCGGCTGGGGCGGCTTGATTGCCGATCGGGTGCGCCAGGACAATCTCAATCAGTTGCTGTCTCCGTGCATATCAATCGGTGGTGGCAATCGCTTTGAAGTCGGCTTGAATACGTTTCCGTATCAGATGTCGAGCAGTGGCGTGACCAATGTCTCAGGCACCGGGAATACGGGCGCAAGCTACCAGCGCGCTGTCGCGTTGCAGCAGCTGCTTGATGCAAGTTACCCGTCGCCCTACCAGAGCCAATACAGCGATATCCTGAGCCGCTCCCGCGATCTCTACGGCCTGCTCAATTCGGGGCTCGCCAGTGGCGGCGTAGGTAACGTGAGCACGAATTTTCCTGACGAGTCGCTGGCCAATCAGCTGAAGATGGTCGCGCGCATGATCAAGCTGTCCCGCGATACCTCGTTCAACGTCCAGCATTCCCGCCAGATCTACTACGTGCGTCTTGGCGGATTCGACATGCACGACAACCTCATGAGTACCGGCAGCAATGGACACGCGAACCTGCTTTTACGCGTCTCCCAGGCGCTGGGCGCATTCTGGGCTGCATTGGGCGAGATCGGCGCGCGAGATCAGGTGACCACCTTCACGATGAGCGAATTCGCTCGAACCCTGTCGACCAACGGCAACGGATCCGATCATGCCTGGGGTTCGGTCAACATGATCATGGGTGGAGATGTGCAAGGCGGACGCATCTATGGGAATTTCCCCGATCAGACACTCAACGGACCCGTCAGTCTGAGTCGTGGCCAGTTCATTCCATCGACCAGTGTCGACCAGATGGCGGCAACCCTGGCGCGCTGGATGGGTGTCACGTCGAACGCCGATCTCAATACCATCTTTCCGAACCTGGCCAATTTCTCCAGCAACAATCTCGGTTTCATGTTGCATTGATTGCGCTTGTCGCAAGGACCATCTGGCCGTGAAGCAACGAAAGCAAAGCCCTTGGCTGGAGACAGCGATTGCACTGCTTGCAATGATGAATCCGGCGCACGCCGCCAATGGCTGCGACAGCATCGCAAGCATTCCGATTACCTGGAATATCGACTACGAAAATGATATCCAGACGATCTTCAACACGCGCTGCTCGAACTGCCATGTCAAAAGCGGCGGCAGTCCGGAAGCCGGCCTTGATCTCGATCCAGGTTCGTCGTGGGACTCTCTGGTCAATGCCCCTTCCCTGGAACAACTGGGTCGTTTGCTGGTGCTACCCGGACAACCGCTGGACAGCGTGATGTTCGAAAAGATCAATTGCGAGACGCCGAATGCAGGAATGCGCATGCCACGAGATCGCACTCCGCTTCCTCTCAGCGAACAGGCATTGATCTACGACTGAATCATGCTCGGCGCCCCACTTGGCCAAACCGACTTCATCTTCGTCGGCAGCTTTGAGGCGCGCCCCTGACCCGTGTTGGCATGTCGTGACTTTATGACTACATGAAACGCGGCTGCATCAGTTGGGCCAGAAAGTTTTCAATCAATCTCGGCTCCATTGCCAACAGGAACAACACGCCATAGGCCGCCCCCCACAAATGCGCGCTGTGGTTGATGTTGTCGTTGCCCTGACGATCCATGTAAATCGAGTAGGCGATATAGATCACCGCATAGATGATCGCCGGACACGGGATGAAGAAGATCAGGATGGTTGCCCACGGTTGCATCAGGACAAAGCCGAACAGCACCGCCGAAACGGCACCGGACGCACCGAGGCTGCGATAGGCCGGGTTGCCGACATTCTTCATGTAGGTCGGCAAGATCGATACGAGAATTGCTGACAGATAGAAGGCGACGAAACCCAGTGTGCCGATATAGCCGGTGACGAATTGTTCGATCAGCTGGCCAAAGAAGAACAACGTGATCATGTTGAACAGCAGGTGCTGGCCATCGGCATGGATGAAGCCATAGCTCAGCAGACGGTAGTACTGCTTGTTGCGACTGATCGCCGGTGGCCAAAGGATCAGATCGCTGATCAATTTTTCGTTCTTGAATCCCAGAAAAGAGATGACACAGGTAACCGCGATGATGACAAGCGTTGCGTACATGGGCGTCCGTCAGTTGATGTAGGCGGCCATTGCGACCGTAAAGACCAAGTATCGCATCGACCGGGACCTGTCAAAGCATGCGAATATTCCGCGATGAGTTCGATACCAGAGAATCGCATCGTCGTTATCGGCGGCGGGCCGGCAGGATTGATGGCCGCCGAGACCGCCAATGCGGCTGGCATGAGCGTCGATATCTACGAGCGCATGGGCTCGGTCGGGCGCAAGTTCCTGATTGCCGGCAAGGGCGGACTCAATCTGACCCACTCCGAGCCGCGTGATGCTTTCGTTACCCGATTTGGCTCAAGGCAGAACGAGGTCGCACGCTGGCTCGATCAGTTCGACCCGGATGTGCTACGCAAGTGGGCCGCGGAATTGGGTATCGATACCTTCGTCGGCAGTTCCGGACGAGTATTCCCGAAAGATCTCAAGGCCGCACCACTGCTGCGCGGCTGGGTGCGCCGCTTGCGCGCAAGTGGCGTTCGCTTCCATGTCCATCATCGCTGGTTGGGCTGGAACGATGCCGGAACGTTGCGTTTCTCGACTCAATCCGGGGATGTCAACGTCGCTGCAGATGCGCTGATTCTGGCGCTTGGCGGCGGCAGTTGGTCGATCCTCGGCTCGGACGGTTCGTGGCAAGAGACGCTGAGGGAACGTGGAATCGAGGTCGCGCCATTGAAACCGGCCAATTGTGGATTCGATGTCGACTGGACGCCATTCCTGCGCGAGCAACACGCTGGAGCGCCGATCAAACCGGTCGCGATCCAGACCTCCGCTGCCGGGCAGAGTTCGCGTCAGGGTGAGTTCGTTCTGACTCGGGATGGCGTCGAAGGCAGTCTGATTTATGCGCTTTCAGCCGAGCTTCGCGAGGCGATCGACGCACAGGGATTAACCACGATCCGCCTTGATCTCGCTCCCGATCGCGACCTCGATCGGCTGATTCGTGACCTGTCACGACCGCGCGGCAAACGGTCGATGGCCAAGCATCTGCATCGCAACGCAGGCCTCGAAGGCGCCAAGGTGGCCTTGTTGCATGAAGTCTGCGAGCGCGAGGCTTTCCATGACGCTACGCGGCTGGCCAACGCGATCAAGGCGCTGCCTTTGCGCCTGCTGCGCGCGCGACCCATCGATGAGACGATCAGCTCAGCCGGTGGCGTTCGTCTTGAAGCGCTCGATCATCAGCTCATGGTCAACGCCCTGCCCGGCATTTTCTGTGCAGGCGAGATGCTCGACTGGGAAGCACCGACTGGCGGCTATCTGCTGAGCGCGAGCTTCGCCAGTGGACGCATTGCCGGCGCGGGGGCCGCCAGCTGGCTCAGGGCGACTACCACTCGGTGCGATTCGGCAGCAGGCCACGCAGTTCCGCATCCGTCAGATTCCGCCACTGGCCAACCTTGAGCGTGCCGAGTTTGATATTGACGATGCGCACACGGCGCAATTGTTTGACCCGATAGCCGAACGCGCTCGCCATCAGGCGAATCTGCCGGTTGAGGCCCTGGGTCAACACGATGCGAAATCCATAGCGGGCAAGACGCTGGGTTCGGCATGGCTTGGTCATCTGTCCGTGCACGCGGACACCACGCGACATGCCGGTGAGGAACTCTTCGGTCACCGCCTTGGTGACGCCGACCAGATATTCCTTCTCGTGATTGTTCTCCGAGCGCAGCAACTCGTTGACGATATCGCCATTGCTGGTCAACAGGATCAAGCCTTCCGAATCCTTGTCGAGCCGACCAATCGGAAAGATGCGCTGCTGATGGTCAACGAAGTCGACGATGTTGCCCTTCACCGTATGCTCGGTGGTGCAAGTAATGCCGGCCGGTTTGAACAAGGCGATATAGACATGCTTGCGCACACCGGAAGCCGCCGAGCGCACGCGCAAACGTTGCCCCTCGACCATCACCTCGTCACCTGGCGCATAGGTATCGCCAATCCGCGCAAGCTGGCCATTCAGCATCACCTTGCGCGAAGCGATCAACCGATCCGCCTCGCGTCGCGAACAAAGGCCTGAGTCACTGATGTACTTGTTCAATCGCATGGATGGCGCATCACCTGATCGTCGAGCGCGCCATTGTATGGGTATGCGAGCTTGAGGTGATCGGGTTGTGCGCGATCGCGCAGCGACAAGCATGGACGTGTGCGGTCAACTTCGTCATTCTTGGCTGAGATGGGGGCGCGCCATTCGGCAGTGGAGACAACGGATCCAATGAGCAAGATCACCAGAAGCATCATCGCGACGACGCTATGTCTGTTGCCATTTCAGGCCATGTCCGCAGAGCCTTCTGCCGATGTGCTCAGGCACGGCTCCTATCCCTGGAACTATGAAGGCAAGCTGCCACGCGCACCGCGCCCGGCGTTGATCGCAGGTGCCTGCACCAGCGCAACGCCGACGCCACGTGTGCTTCTGGCCGGTGACAGCTGGGCCCAGTACATGTGGGATGATGATGCCCACAACATCATCTTCGACAAATTCGGCATGGCCGATCACCTCGCCATCAGCCAATCGCTGGGTACCAATCCCGGCGCGGGCTATCGCGGATCGGAGTATGCGATTTCCGGCAGCGAGGCGCGTGAGTGGGTCGATACCGCGAATTATCCGTGGATCGCCAATGTCGTGGCCAAGCTGCAGGCCGAACCGAGCATCGACACGGTCATGCTCAGCATCGGCGGCAATGATGTGCTGGCTGGCAAGTCGGGTGGTGGCTGGTACAAGGATATGGATCTCGACGGCGCGGGATCTGAGGACACCTTTTTCACCCGCCTGCTTGCCGACAGTACGACCATCGCCAACGCAATCACCTCAACGCGCCCTCAGGTCGATGTGCTGCTGTCCAGCTACGAGTATCCGAACTTCAACACCGGTGCCTTGTGTCTCCTCTACGCCTGCCCGAAGCGCCGCGACCTCAGCCGTGATCCGGGCAGCAACCTGATCACTGATGCTGAACTCAACGCGATGATGTTGAATATCGAATCACGTCGCATCGCCTGGACGAATGCCAATCCGCGCTTGCACTTCGATCATGGTATCGGCGAGATGCACTACTACTACGGTGACGGAATTTCGGCAGCGGGTGTCCTGCCGCGTCCGGGTCAGCAAGCACTCGACTATCTGCCGTTTCCCGCGGGCAACCCGGATCAACCCAGTCTGCGTGAGAACTTCCGCAACATCGCCGATCCCATCCATCTTGATGCGGAGGGCTATCGCTACAAGGTTTCCGTACAAACCGAAACCACCTTCTTTCCGAAATTTCGCGGTGATGTTTCGCTGACTCTGGCGTCACTGGGCGGCAACCTTGATGGCTGGAGCGACGGCGTCAATGCGGGCAATGACCACATCATTCTCGGCGACGACGGTACCCGATGATTGACGCACGGCATCGTCAGTTTCGATACCAGCGCGATTCCGCCTGGCGAGACGATCGAATCGGCGAGCCTGTACCTGGTTCAAGACACACGCAGCGGCAGCAATCCGTTTGTCGACGGAAATCTCGGAACCCCGCGACTCGATATCGCGGCGAGCTTCGGCTTGCCCGAGATCGAGCCTGGCGATGCCAGTGCGCCAGCCGAGGTCAGCGATGCGGGCTGTTTCGTTGGATCGGCCGACGAGCGCTACTACGCCTTGCGCATCGACCTGACTTCAGCCGCCATCGCCGCCATTCGACGCGACGGCATCACCCAGTTCCGCATGCAATTTTCGAACACGGACAGCGGCATCGATGAGGTCGGGTTCGACACCGGTGACGCGCTGCCGTTCAGTGCCCCGGAATTGCGTCCCACGCGAACCGAAGTCAGCGAGCGACAAGCCGATGGCAGCGTGATCACACGTTCCGTAAACGGCACGGTCCTGGTTCATCGCGGCATTGCGGAAATTCTCGGTAGCGCAAAACCGATCCTCGATATCCGCTTTCTGGATCGGATCTTCAAGGATGGTTTTGATCCCGCGACCCGATAGGAAAAAGCGTGACTCAACTCAAGCCATTCGTCCCCGAATCGTAGTTCAGGGCCGGCTCCAAGCTTGCCGAAGGACGCACCCACACAACCTCAAAACCGTTCGTCCTGAGCTTGTCAAAGGATGAACTCACGCTACAGGACGGCTGAGGCGAACTTCCGTCCATGGTTCGACAGGCTCACCACGAACGGAAGTTGGTGAGAATTCCCCACGGCTCAGCGCCGTTCGCCGACTGATCGAGCCCGTGACAGATTCCGAGTTTGTTGAAAGGTGTTTCAACAATCAATCGCCACGCAAGCGTAGCGTCAGTCCCTTCAGAAAGTTGCGCAAAATCTGGTCACCGCAGGCTCGGTAGTGCTTGTGGCCCGGCTGCCGGAACAAGGCGGACAATTCCGGTTTGGACAGCGGAAATCCGGCTTCGCCAAAGATCGCATGCATGTCGACGTCCTTGAGCTCGAACGCAATGCGCAGCTTCTTCAACACCAGATTGTTGGTGATGCGACTTTCGACTGGCCGCGCCGGCTGGTCTTCATTCCTGCCCCGGTTGTGGACCACGAGACCATCGAGAAAACAGGCGAGCACGCGATCGCTGCAATTGAGATATTCCTCGTCGTCTTCCTTTTTCAGGAGTCGCTGTACGCCATCCTTGTCGATGGCCAGTTCGGCATCGGCCAATCGGGCCAACTCGGCAACCCGGGTGTCGCTGAGGTCGAGCATGTAGCGGATGCTGCGCAGAATGTCGTTGTTGGTCACGTGGATTGGGTCACTTTTGCGTAGTGGGAGAAGCATTCGATTGGCTTCGCTGAAGGCGATCACGCAGACAGGTGTCGTGACGATTGCGCCACTTGATCCGCGTTGCCTTGAGCATAAAATCCATCGGCCAAGATACCATCAGCGGGGCCGCGTACATCTTTCCGGATCAATGCGGAATGTGGTGCTGATTTTGGTCAGGACAATTGGCTCCTCTCTGCCTGCGTCAATCAATGGAGATTCAACCATGCGCGACTCCTTCAGGCTTGCCATCGGCTCGGTCATTATTGTCGCATTGGCCGGTTGTTCCTCGCCGCCTTTGCCGGAACCCCTGCCCCACTACGATCTGATTGTCCGTAACGGCGCAGTGTATGACGGCAGCGGCGCAGCCGTCAGGCAACTCGACGTTGCTGTCAACGATGGCCGGATCGCTGCGCTGCTCCCGCGCGGCACGCAAGTTGATGCGAGCAATGAACTGGATGCTCACGGCCAGGCGGTCGCACCCGGCTTCATCAACGCACTGAGCTGGGCCAACGAGTCTTTGATTGCTGATCCGCGCAGCATGAGCGACATCAAGCAAGGCGTGACTCTCGAACTTTTTGGCGAAGGCTGGTCGATGGGGCCATTGAACGACGCAATGAAGGCCGATGCGCTGAAGCAACAGGGTGACATCCGGTTTCCGATCGAATGGACCAGCCTTGGCGGCTATCTCGACTCCATGCAGAAGCGCGGCATCACACCAAATATCGCTTCCTTCGTTGGCGCAACCACGATTCGCATTCACGAACTTGGCGAAGACAATGTTGCACCGAGCCCACAACAGCTGGCTCGAATGCAGGATCTCGTGCGCGAGGCCATGAAGGAAGGTGCGCTGGGAGTTGGCGCATCACTGATCTATCCACCGGCATTCTTTGCCAAAACGGATGAACTAATCGCCTTGGCTCGCGCCGCTGCAGAGTCCGGTGGTGGCTATGTCGCGCACATGCGCAGCGAAGCGGATCGACTGCCACTAGCGCTTGAGGAGACGATCAGCATTGGCCGTGCGACGGGTCAGCACGTCGAGGCCTACCACCTCAAGGCAGCCGGCCAACGCAACTGGGCAAAGATGGCGCAAGCGATCGCTACCATCGACGCCGCACGTGCCGAAGGCATCGACATTGGCGCAAACATGTATGCCTACACCGCAGGTGCCACTGGCCTGACTGCGGCGCTGCCGCCCTGGGTCCAGGCCGGTGGTCAGGAGACCATGATGGCAAGGCTCAAGGATCCGGAAATCCGCCAGCGCGTGATTGCCGAAATGAAAGATCCCAACGCCGATTGGGAAAATCTGCGCTTGCTCGCCGGCTCGGACACCCAGGTCCTTTTCATCGGCTTTCGCAGCGAGGCCTTGAAGCCCTTGATCGGCAAGACCCTGGCTGAGGTCGCAGTTCAACGTGGCAGATCCGCGGAGGACACCGCGATCGATCTGATCATCGAGGATGATTCACGAGTGGATACCGCCTACTTCCTGATGAGCGAGGAGAACGTGGAACTCGGTCTGTCGCAACCGTGGACCAGCCTCGGTTCCGATGCCGAATCCTCGGCGCCGGAGGGCGTATTCCTGAAGTCGAGCACGCATCCGCGCGCCTATGGCAATGTGGCGCGCTTCCTCGGCCACTACGTCCGTGACAGGAAACTCATGTCACTCGAAGAAGGCGTGCATCGACTCACTGGCCTGCCCGCGCACAACTGGAAGTTGCGTGATCGTGGCTGCCTCGCGGTCGGTTGCCATGCCGATATCGTGATCTTTGATCCGGCCACGATCATTGACCACGCCACCTATGAGTCACCGATGCAATACGCCAGCGGGGTCAGCAATGTCTTCGTCAACGGTGTGCAGGTTCTGCGCAATGGCGAACACACCGGCGCAACACCTGGCCAGGTCGTGCGCGGTCCGGGATGGAGCGGCTGGGACGATGCCGCGATGCAGGCTCAATAGTTCCAAGCCGGATTGGCCGCTTGACTGGCTCTTGAAGGTCAATCTGATTCTGGCTGCGCAACCGGCAATTCGGGAATCTCCAGACTGCGTTTTTCGTCACCGGTTGCGCCCGTCAGCATGTTTGCCGGCATGTATCCCGAATCGCCCACGTTGATCACCTTGAAACGTCCATCGGCCTCGACGCGGATCCGCGTGATGCTGGCGTGATGGACTGACATCTCCAGCCAGGCACGGGTATCGACACCAAGCGCTCGCGTGGTCAGATAGCGGATCACATTGCCATGGCAGACATACATCTCGGTGCGTTCCGCGCCCTGTGCAGGGATGAAATGCGTATCGAACAGGCGATCGAGTTGCTTTTTGCACGCGGCCAGTTCTTCGGGCTTGTCATCCTTGGTGATTTCGGTGCGGCGAGTCGGTGGCGTGCACTCCTCCAGATCAGCGAGCACGCTGAATGTGCGACCCGGGAAATTCTCGCCAATGATCGCGGCGGTATCACGGGCGCGTTGCAACGGACTGGCGTAGAGCGCATCGAAGTGCGCAGGCATCGCGGCCAGACGCGCGCCAGCCAGATAGGCCTGGGCAACACCAAGCGGCGAAAGTCCGGGACCGAGTTTCGGATCAGCGGCCGGATCCGACACGTAATTTCCATGCCGAACAAGAACAATATTGCGCGCCGAGGTTGCGGGGGCTTCGGCGGCTTGAACAACCGCGGCGAAGGTGAGGAATAGCAAGCCAATTAGTGTTTTGTTCATTACCCGAGTATCGCCGAAAACCGCTCTTGAAGCCCAGTCAGACGGCAATCAGTCTTCCTCCCGCAGGTAACACTTTTGTCCGAACTCATTCCCGGGGCTGATTGAGATCCCGTCTACAGACCTATATTGACGATTGCCGCGGCCCTCTAAACTGGCCGACTGCTCGCATCTATTCCGCACGGTATTCCAGAGGAACGCTCCATGTCTCGAGTCATCCAGCGCAGAGCGCTCGCTGCAGCGATCAATTTCGCTGCAATTTCGACTCCATTTGCTCTCGCCAATGAAACCAAGCTGGCAACGGACGGTGAGTCCGGGCAGGATCGGAAAAGCTCGAGCGTCGCGGTCTCGAATAAAGTCAGCGATTCCGACACGCCGTGGATGACCGATGCCATCCGCGTCACTGCGCGTGGTACGGCCAACGATTGGCCATCGGCGCTGGCCACCGATGTTGTCACCTATCAGGAAGCCGTGGCCGCGCCGTCCGATTTCCAGGATCTGATCACTCAGGTTCCCGGTGTTACCGCGACCGGGCAGAACGGGATTTTCGAGACCTTCTCGATTCGCGGCAGCGGTGCCAACGGCATCCTGATCCTGGTCGGTGGCATGCCGATTACGGCCCAGCGTCGCGCTGGCGTGCCGGTAGCATTTGTCGAACCTACCCTGCTCGGCGACATCAATGTGACGCGCGGGCCGGCCGTGGTCCATTTCGGTGCGGGAGCGCTCGGTGGTGCGGTATCGATCGAGCCACGCTGGTTCGATTCAGCCTTTATCGAATCGGGCTACTCGACTTCGGGCAACGAAGCGTTGCTTGCCGGTGGCATGGGTTCAGAGCACTTCTCGTTGGCCGTCGCTCGCCATCAAGCCGGCGACAGCGAGGCTCCCGATGGCACGCCATTGAACACAAGCTACAAGCGAGATAGCGCGTCCTTGCAATATCGCAACAAACTCGGCGATTTTGATTTTGATGTCTTGCTCGTGCCCTCGCGTACCGAGAATATCGGCAAGTCCAATTCGCGTTATCCGCAACAGGATACGACCTACCCGGAGGACAGCCACACTCTTGGTCGCTTGCGTCTGCGTCACGCCAACGGTTTCGAAGCGAGACTGCATGCCCACGACCAATATCTGGGCACTCGAAAGCAGCGTCCAGGTCGGCCAGACAGTTTCTCGGCGGTAAGCAGTACCGACATGGGCGGAACGGCGCAACAGACGTTTTCGAACGGCAATCTCACCAGCAACATCGGCGTCGAATACCTCGGTCGACGCAACGTCAACGGCTACGACGCCACTGGCAACGTGCTCGATCGCAACTACAGTCTGCGTGACGGCAGTGAAAATTCCTGGTCCTTGTTTGCCATCGGCGACTGGCGAGTCAGCCAGTTGTTCGCGTTCGAATTCGGTGCGCGTACGTCATCAATCAATCAGCAGCAAGCGGGTGCCCACTCCAGCGACAATGATCAGGCATACACCGTTGGCAGCGTATGGACTCCGAACTCGTGGAGTCGCTGGACCCTCAACCTTGCCTCCGGCTACCGCTTCCCTACCCTTGAGGAACGGTTCTATACCGGTGTTACGGCACAAGGTGAAATCGTTGGCAATCCGAATCTTGGATCCGAACACTCGCAAGGAATCGACCTGGGCTACCTGCTCAACGCGGGCAACTGGAATGGTGAAATCCACATTTGGCGCAATGAGGTGAAGGACCTGATCCAGCTCGTCGACATCAGTCCGGATGTCAATGGATACACGAATGTCGGCAGGGCTAGACTGTACGGCGGCGAAGCCGCAATCAACTGGACACCGACTGGTGAATTCAGCCTGCGTAGCAGCGTCACCGTGGTTCACGGCAGTGACAATACAGGTCAGAAACTTTACGGATTGCCACCCGTTACGGCCAACCTCGAGGCGCGCTATCGTCTGCAGAAGATTACCTTTGGCGCGCGCTACAGCCATCGCTGGGAGGTCAGCAGTCCCGGGTTTGAGGAACTGCCGAGAGATGCAGTGGATATCGTCGATGCCGACGCGCGCTATCGCTTCACGCCATCGTTCAACCTGCAGTTCTATGTGCGCAATCTGTTCGACAAGCAGTACTACGCAACCTCGGACGAGCTCTCGACGTTTGCACCTGAACGCTCGATTGGTGTCAATTTGAACTGGACGTTGCTCTAGCCCGAGCCTCCGAATGGAAATTCTGATGAGTGGAGATCCACCACCTCCGGCTTTCTTTTCAACCGATCACGACACGAGATGGCGTTCCCGGTTATGGTTCGGAGGTCGCCGCGTGCATTGAATGCGCCGCGCGCAGTTTCCCCCTCTGCAATTCCACTCTCCCGGAGAAAACCATGAGCAACACGATCAATCGCCAGTTCAAGCTGGCGAAACGCCCTGTCGGCATGGTCAAGCGCAGCGATTTCGATTTTGTCGAAACGCCGGTGCCGGTCGCCGGCGATGATGAAATCCTGGTCAAAGTCCTGTACCTGTCGCTCGATCCGGCCATGCGCGGCTGGATGAATGAAGGCAAATCGTATATTGCACCTGTTGGCATTGGCGAAGTCATGCGTGCCGGCGCTGCCGGTGTGGTCATCGCCTCGAACCATTCCGACTTCGCCGTCGGCGATCACGTGGTTGGCATGCTCGGCGTGCAGGATTACGCGATCTCGAATGGCAGGGGCCTCAACAAGGTCGACCCGAAGCTCGCCCCGTTGCCGGTGTATCTCGGTACGCTCGGCATGCCAGGCATGACCGCCTACTTCGGCATTCTTGATGTCGGCAAGGTGCAGGATGGCGATACCGTGGTCGTCTCGGGTGCCGCTGGCGCGGTCGGCCAGGTGGTCGGCCAGATCGCCAAAATCAAGGGTTGTACCGTGGTCGGTATCGCTGGAGGCGCTGACAAGTGTCGCTACATCACCGACGAACTCGGCTTCGATGCCGCCATCGACTACAAGTCGGAAGACGTCAAGGAAAGTCTCAAGAAGCATTGTCCGAAGGGTATCGATGTCTACTTCGACAATGTCGGCGGCGACATTCTTGATGCTGCCCTCTCGCGCCTCGCCATGCACGCGCGCATCGTCATCTGCGGCGCGATCTCGCAATACAACAATACCGAGGCGGTTACCGGGCCGAGCAATTATCTTTCCCTGCTGGTCAATCGCGCATCGATGACCGGCATGGTCGTGTTCGACTACGCGGCGCGCTACTCCGAAGCGGCCAACGTGATGGCCAGCTGGATGCATCAAGGCAAGCTGAAAACCCGCGAAGACATTGTCGAAGGCCTCGAAACCTTCCCGGAAACCCTACTCAAGCTGTTCAAGGGCGAGAACACCGGCAAGCTCGTGCTCAAGGTAGCCGACGCCTGATCGAAACGATCGGGCGACGATTCGTCATCCGGCAAGGCTGTTGAGCAGGAAAGCAAGCACGACACCAATCGCGGCAGCAACGCCGGCAACGTAGTTGTCTTCCTTGAAGGCGAGCGGGAAAACCTCGGTCGCCAGCGAACCGATCACGGCGCCACCGGCGAAGCAGCGGATATAGGCGAGCAGATCCCTGGACACACCTTCGAGGAGGAGGTTTCCAAGAATCGCCGCGACTGACAGCAACAACGCGGTCATCGTCCACAAAAAGAATACCTGGGCTTTCGAACGCTTGTTCTTGATCATCTGCCTGGCACCGCCCGCGGCCTCAGGCAGATTGGAAAGCAGGATCGATCCCGATAGCGCAGCGACCGACATCGGTCCGGCACCGATCAGGGCGACGCCGAGGGCGAGATTCTCCGGGATGCCATCGATCGTGATCGCCGCCAGAAGACCACCTCCGCTGTCACCTCCCCACTTCTTCTTGACCAGCCAGTCGAGCACACTGAATACGATCGCCCCGGCGAGCACAACGGCAAGTGCGACCAGCATGTTCGCCTCACGGGTCGCCGGCTCAATCAACTCAAGAACTGTCGATACAAGTAGCGAACCGCCGGCTACAGCGACGAGGAATCCCTCGGCCTTTTCTGAAAGACCCCAGTAGATTCCCCACGCTGCACCGAAAATCAATGCCGCCGATACGACCACGATCACCAGGAACGTCATCATGACGTCTTGCCCTTTTCCAACTATGTGAAGACACCGAGAATGCGCGTTTTCATCTGAATCAAAACAAACACCGACACGGTGAATTCAGCGTCATGTTCGACCCGCTACGCTGGTCTATCCCATCCAAGGCTGCCATTCGATTGCGCTACTTCGCGATTCGCCCATTTGTCACGATCAACTCATGTCCGAAACCACGACAACCCGACACCGTGCAAAGCCTTCATTGTTCGACCGTGAATTTCGCAGTCTCAGCATCGGCGCGGTAAGCCTTTGCTCGATGATTGCTTTCGAAGCCATCGGCGTAGCGGCAGGGATGCCCGCAGTTGCCTCCGCGCTGGATGGCATGTCCCTCTACGCGCTGGCCTTTGCCGGCACGCTGGCCGGTTCCGTGGTTGCCATGGTCTGGGCTGGTGGCGATTGCGACCGCCATGGGCCGTTTCGTTCGATGGCTCTGGGAATGCTGCTTTTCGCAATCGGCTTGTTGATGGCCGGGCTGGCACATTCAATGCTGCTGCTGGTCGCGGGTCGCATCGTCCAGGGACTCGGCGTCGGTGCGCTGGGTGTGGCCATGTATGTTGCCGCCGCTCGCGCGTTGCCAGCGGAACTTCACCCTCGCCTGTTTGCCCTGTTCTCGTCCGCCTGGGTGGTGCCTGCGATCGTGGGACCGGCGATCTCGGGCTGGATCGTCGAACAGCTCGGCTGGCGCTGGCTGTTTCTCGCGGTTCTCTTGTTGTTGTTGCCGACAGCTGCCCTGATCCTGCCGCCACTTCGCGGTAAAAGCGAACCGATAAGCACCACACGCCAATCCTGGCGGATGTTGCCATGGGCGCTACTGGCCTCGCTCAGCAGCGTGGCCCTCGCGCTCAGCGCCGATGCCGGCATGTGGATGCTGTTGATCGTGCTCGCAGCGGTGCTCGCGATTGTCATTTCGGCGACACGATTGCTGCCTCCCGGAACGCTGCGCATGAATCGGGGATTGCCAACCGTGATTGCCTTGCGTGGACTCAACTCATCCGCTTTTTTCCTCAGTGAAGCCTTCGTTCCCTTGTGGCTGCACCAGCAGCGCGGCTGGTCGATTACCGCCGCTGGTCTGGCCCTGACTGGCGGTGCATTGAGCTGGAGCCTTGGCAGTCATCTGCAGTCGCGCATGATTCGCGAAACAACGCGGCATGGCTGGCTAGCGCGCGGCTGTCTGCTGCTGGTTCTTGGCATTGGCGCATGCATGGCAAGCGTGCTCGGCTTGCTGCCGGAATGGTGCATGCTGATTGGCTGGTCGATCACCGGCCTCGGCATGGGCGTGTCGTTTCCGATGCTTGGCGTGCTCACGCTCAAACTTGCTCCACGTGAGCAACAAGGCATCTACTCGTCCGCCCTGCAACTCAGCTCCGCACTCGCCACCAGCGCCGCACTGGCAGCCGGCGGATTGGCGTTCGCATTGCTTCAGGAATACATGCCGACGCAGGCATTTGTCAGTGTCTACGCGCTCGCCGGCTTGTTTGCAGCGATTGCCTGGGTCAACGCCAAGCGTACCTTGCCTGCTGATTGAACACAGCAGCGATCGATTCGCATGTTGACCCCGGGCAATGTCGACTATCCCGGAGCCAGCCAGACAAACGGCGCCCACGGCAGATTGCGCAAAATGAAAAAGCCAGTGACCAGCGCCAACCACAGGCGTCCATCAGAAATTTTCGCGATCCAAGGCGTACCCGGGCGCGCTGAGTTCCAGAGCATCAGCGGAATCACCGGAATCGCCACCACCGCCAGCGGATTCATGCTCAAGGCGAGCGCCGGCTCGCCATGCAGCAAGGCATGCAGTGCCCGGGTGACGCCACAGCCGGGACAGTAGAGATGAGTCAGCGAATGGAACAGACAAGGTGGCAGGATGCTATCGGCCGCAAACGGGTCGGATAGCATCAAGATGCTGGACATCGCTATACCAAGCACCACCAGCACAATCAGCGGCAACCATTTCTGATCGCGGAAGGGCATCCCGTTGGCAACTTCGCCACGCATCAGTTGCCCAGCGTTATTCCGAGAACAAGTAGTGAGAAGTATCCAAGGATGCCAATCATGAAGAGGCCGAAAGACACCCAACTCCAGGTTGCCGCATTGCGCGCCGAATGTTGCGCACCTTCAATGTCGCCACCGGCAACCTTGCCATCAACTTGCGCCGCATAGACGATGGCGACGATGCCGGTTGGCAGACAACAAAACAAGGTGGCGAGGATTGCCCAGACCAGGTTGTTGTTGATGGTCACACGCTGCGTTGGGCGGGCCGCCATTCCAAGCCCGTACTCCGTTCCAGCAGACGGCAAGGATTCGCCGCAGCGAATGCAATGCATGGACGAATCGGTGTTTTCCTGACCACATTTCGGACAAAACATACGCTGCGCTACCCCGCTTTCAATCGAGCTCGGAACTGATCTTCTACCACGGACACGCTGCAACGATCATCTTGTACATCAAACTTTTTTCAGGAATCCGGACTTCAGCATCATCGCACTGCCGTTGACCTTGCCTTCGACATCGTGATCGCCGTCCACCAGGCGGATGCCTCGCACCTTGGTGCCCTGCTTGATCACCATCGACGAGCCACGCACTTTGAGATCCTTGATCAGGACGACGTCATCGCCATCACTCAGGCGATTGCCGTTTGAATCCCGAATGATGACCGCATCCTCGTCGGCCGACGAATCCTCGGCCTGGATCGGCCACTCGTACGCGCAGTCGGCGCAGATGTAGCTGTCGCCATCGGGATAGGTGTTTTCCATTGAGCAGATTGGACATGGGGGAATTTCGGACATGGATTGTTCCATTGAAAAGAAGTGCGGTGCCACGACCATCCGGAATGGTCCATTCCCGGCAGGTTCCAGCCGCATGCCATCCGTGCAGTGTATGGCACACGGTCCAATCAACGCGCAGCAGACAGGTTTCGCCTAACCGGTTGGTTCTATTGAAGCAGGTGGTATGCAGAAAGTCCTGCAGCCGCACCGCGCGGCTCGTCAAGGCAACCAGCCTTCGCGTCGCCATGCAGCGCGACTGGCGAGCCTTCTGAATGCGATGGCGGTTGCGTCACTTGATCAGCGTTGTCTCAACTATCGAAATCCAGTCCGAACGTGCGCGACATCCTGCAGGTCATGCCTTGCTGGGAAATCGTCGAATCAAGATTGCCTGTAATGCGCCCCTCGTTCTCGACATTCCATCGGAAGTTGATCGTCATCGGAATACCATCCTGCTCGCCTCCAACCGATCCTTTCCAACTGCAATCAGGTTGCAAGGCCATTGTGATGGACGCTTCATCATCGGACATGCCCTCGGCGACGATCGTGTCGCAGCGGTCATTGACATCGAGCGAACCTTTGGAGCGGCTGGCCTTGAGCGGGTGCGTCATTGACATGACCCCGGTGCAAGCCATGCTGCCAGTGTTGTTGACCACGTTCCAACGTCCCTCTCTGGGGCATTTGCAGGCCAGCGAGACCTGTAGCGAAAAAGAGCAAGTGACCGTCTCGTCAGAGTCGACTTCAAAAGTGGCCTTGGCGTTTTGCACACTGCCGGAACTGCGCTGCGCGCTGCCCGGATCGTCACATCTGACTTCGGTCAACTGGTATCCGGCATTGATCAGATTCGGATCGATCAGAGCCAGGGTCGATTCATGTCGACCGATGTCTACCTGCGCACGAATCTCCGTCACGCCATTCTCGTCCAAGCGCATCTGGCCAGCAGGCGTTCCGGCAAAACGCACCATCGCGTCTCGGTAGACTGGCGTCGTGGTAACCCGAACGACAGCAGTGCCCGCCGATTCTGCAATCGCAGAACCACCGCCAAGGAATACCGAGGACAAAACAAGCAAGCCGACATGGATGCTCTTGCAGCTCATCGAGAACCTCCCTGACCAAGTTTGTATCGAGCAAAAACCATAGCACAGGACACCATCGAAGCAACTTCGTGATGTCGATGCAAATGTCGTCGCGGCGACGAAGCCATTGCGGCCAGAAGTTCTACTTTTTGCGGGCGCCTTCAGCCGAATACGTCACCCGATAAACCGCACCGGCCTGATCATCGGAGACGAGCAGCGCGCCATCAGGCATGACCAGGACATCGACCGGGCGCCCCCAGCTCTTCTCATTGGCCATGAAGCCGTCGATCAGAGACTCGTAGCCCAGCACCCTGGTGCCAGCCACGCGCGCCGTCATCACCCGGTAGCCGGATTTCTTCGAACGATTCCACGAGCCATGCTCGGCAATGATTGCCGCACCCTGATACGCCGCTGGAAACATCTTGCCGTCATAGAAGCGGATGCCCAGTGCTGCGACATGGGCGCCAAGCTTGAGTACAGGCGGCGTGTAATCAGCGCAGTCCCTGCCCTTGCCAAACTCCGGATCCAGCGAGTCGCCCTGATGGCAATACGGAAATCCAAAATGCTCGCCCATGCGGCTGACCCTGTTGAGTTCATCGGCGGGCAGATCATCGCCGAGCATGTCGCGCCCGTTGTCGGTGAACCAGAGTTGCTTCGTTGCCGGTTGCCAGTCGAAGCCGACCGTGTTGCGGACGCCGAACGCAACGTCCTCGCGATCGCTGCCATCGGCGTTCATGCGGATGATTTTCGCGTACCCATCCCGATCACAGATATTGCACGGCGCGCCGATTGGCACATACAGCTTTCCATCGGGACCAAACGCGATGAACTTCCAGCCGTGATGAGCCTCTGTCGGCAGATCGGAAACCACGACTTCAGCCTCTGGCGGCTGATCCAGGTGTTTTTCGATATCACGAAAAGCCAGAATTCGGCTGACCGCTGAAACATAGAGGTCACCCTCATGGAAGGCGACACCGACTGGCATCTTCAGTCCCTTCGCAATCACCTGCACTTTTTCGGCACGACCATCCTGATCGGCATCCGTCAACGCATAAACCTTGCCTTCGCCGCGTGAACCGACAAACACCGTGCCATTTGTGCCGATAGCCAACTCACGTGCATTCGGCACATCTGCCGAATAGATCGAAACATGAAAGCCAGTCGGCACCTGCAATCGTTCGATCGGCGGCAAATCTCTTGCGCACGCCGGTGTTGCCAGGGCAGCAAGCAACAGACTGCCGAGCAGATGGAATGAGAAAAGCCTGTGATCTGTCGCGTTCATGGGAAATTCCTTGAGTGAGCGAAGAACGGCCATTATCACCGAAGATCAGCTCGAGTACGGAAATCCGCCGAACCAGTCGACTCAAACTCCTCCAACGATTGACTGATCCGCTTACGCTTGCAGGAAGTCTGGATCGGTCCGAATCCGGTTCCGCTGTTCACTGTCAGCGAAGGCTGGGGTCCGCTGCGCCGTTTCCCGGATGTACCCGAGCCGACCGAGCCCTTCCCCAATCTCAACGACCGCGCCGCCATCAAGAAAGTCATCGTCACATCATCAAGGGCGCATACATCACGCTAGGCATGTATGCCATCGGCATCAGCAGCGTGGTTGGCGGCCTGTGGTGGGCATTGAAATGGCAATCCGGGACGTGTCGCTACGGCTTTTCAGCCGATGAGCAGACGGCTGGTCGAGGCATCAAGGCAGTGATTTCCGCCTTAGGGCAACGCTGATCAAGTGGCAGCCAGCGCAGGTTGCTGGCGATAGAACTGGCATAGCAACCGGTAGACTTCCGGCATCGCTTTCTGCAGATTTTCTGGAGCTTCGAAGAACGATTCGCTGCATACCGCGAAGAACTCAGCTTCGTTGGTAAGCGCATAGTCATCGATTGGCAATGAGCGGCCCTGCTCATCATCGTTGTGCAGCCGCTCCCACGCTGCCGAGAAAATTTCATGCCACTCGCCCGGGCGCATGTCCGGGTGCATGGGAGGCGCGCCGTTGGCACCATCGCGCAGCATGTCGAGCTTGTGCGCCAACTCGTGTACGACCACGTTGCTGGCATGACCGTTACGCGAATGCGCACCGGATTGGCGAACTGAACTCCACGACAGAATCACCGGGCCTCGAAGCCAAGCTTCGCCACTCAGTCCACGCGTACCGGTGTGTACAACGCCATCATCACTTCGATAGGGTTGATCCGAAACGTAGTCTTCCTGGTAGACGATGACGGTCTTGAAATGGTCGTACCAGTCGAGCCCAAGCTTGAGGATGGGAACGCAAGCCATGGTCGCAAGCTTCAGGCACATGGCATCGGTCAACTGAAAGTCGCCGCCTGGAGTAATGATCTTGCGCGCGATAAATCGCAATGCGACGTCGCGTAGCGCTTCACGCTCAGCACCTTGATATCGATTCGCCACCGGCCAATCGGCAATGGCGGATTCCCACTGATCGACGCTGACAGCCATTTTCCTGATGCGTCGATTCTCAAACCAGCTTCTGATCCACATGGCTTCTGTCAACTCTTTCGGTATGTGTCGGGAGCAGCTATCAGCGACCTGGGTGATCGTGATGCCTTTCAAAAAGGTGTCGCAGAGTCCGCAATGCGGCTTTGCCGGTCAATCGTCACTGCGCACCTGAGCGTGACTGATCAGGGCGAAGATTGCGCTGCCGCCGACAAGATTTCCGGCCAGGGTTGGCAGGGCGAACTCGCCAATGTAGCCGATAGATGACATGCGGCCGTCGAAAACGAGGAACAGGATTTCGGTAGAACCGACGATGATGTGGGTGAAGCCACCGATCCCGATCAAGTAGGTCATCAACAGAATGATCATCACTTTCGACGTGCGTGCTGCAGGCAACAGCCAGACCATCGTCGCGATCAACCATCCGGCAACGATGCCTTTGGAGAACATTTGCCAGGGCGTGTTGTGCATGACATCAAGGCCGAGCTTGATGATGCTTTCGCGCACAGGCTCTTCTATGACCTGCATGTGGCCAACACCGTAGGCAAACAGTCCGACCCCGATCAGATTCCCGAGCAGCACGACACCCCAGAGCCTGAGCAATTTGCCGAAGTGTTGCAGACTTGGCACCGTCATCAGCGGCAGCACGGCGGTTATCGTGTTTTCGGTGAAAAGCTGTTGTCGGGCCAGGATCACGATAAGAAAGCCGATCGTGTAGCCCAGATTCTCGACGAGAAACCACCCTGCCGCTTCTGGAAGGTGGGCATTGAGCACAGCGCGAGTGAGCATCGAGAAACCCATCGAAAGCCCCGCTGCCAGCGAAGACCAACCGAGTGCCGAGATCGATCGTTCGAGCTCTTCCTTGCCTTGCTGGCGAATGATCTCGTGCAGCACCTGGACCCGAGGCGGCAAGCTTTCCTCGACGTCGCGCTTTTCTTCTCGCGACAATGCGAATGACTCATGCGTCGCCGCGTCTTGCCCCTCGATGGATGACTTCCTGCTTTTCTTGCCGGTGCGAGATTTGCTGGACATGGAGTTTCCGGATAATGCGCGGGAACGCTACCGGCACCATACGCATGCGCTATGAACCGGGGCAGAGTGAAGTTGCGCAACAGCGATCCCAGTTCCGCAACAAAGATCCTTCAATCTTTGTCTGCGCCCGGTCCTGAATGTCAGCCAGCCGCCATGTCTTTCCTCGAACTCGCGCGCACTCCGAGCCAGCCTTTGGTTGACGCGATTACCAACGGAATCGCACCAAACAGGATGAACACCATGTCGCCGGGCATGCGCAACCATTCAATCAGGTGCGATCGCGGCGTCGACATGTAGTCCATGCTGCGCGCGTGCCAGTAGCCATGTTGAATGACATCCCACATCTGCAGAACGCCACTGGGGAACAAGCTCATCAGGACCATCATCATCAAGCCGACATTGGTGCCCCAGAACGCCATCTTCACGTACTTCTCGATACCGGGCCAGGTTTTGTCATCGGCGGTCTGTCGCAGTACAAACACCATCAGCGCAATCGCCAGCATTCCAAAAACGCCCATCATCGAGGCGTGACCATGGTTCGGCGTCAACTGCGTGCCGACTTCGTAGTAGCTGACGATCGGCAGATTGATGAGAAAACCGAACATGCCGGCACCAAAGAAATTCCAGAAGCCAACCGCCATCAGAAAGTAGAACGTCCATTTGTGCGGAATGGGTGTCGGCTTTCCGGCAACCTGGTTTTCACGGTTTGTGGTACGTACGAAATCCCAGGCATCCAGCGTCAGCAAGGTCAGCGGCACCACTTCAAGAACGGAGAACAGTGCCGACAACGCCATGTTGAAGCCGGTCTGGCCGTTGAAATACCAATGATGGCCGGTACCGATCAAACCGCCGAGAAAGTACAGGATCGCATCGAGATAGATCACCCGCAGCGCGGTGTTGCGTCGAGTCAGACCGAGTTGGTAAAGGGCCAGGGCAACGATGGTGGTGGCGAAGAATTCGAAGAAGCCCTCGACCCAGAGGTGAATGATCCAGAAGCGCCAGGTATCAACGACAGTGAAATTGGTCTTGGCGCCGAAGAACAAGGCGGGGATGTAGAACACCGGGATCGACAGTGAGGCGATGAAAAACATCTTCACGATCGGTCGTGCTTCAACGTTTTCCACTTTGGAGGGACGCGCGACCCACCACAGCATTGCGAACCACACCAGCAGCCCGACGACCAGAATGTATTGCCAGAGGCGTCCGAGCTCCAGGTATTCCCAGCCCTGGTTGCCGATCCAGAACCACCAGTCACCCAGAAGCTGTGAAATGCCAGCCCACTCGCCGAGCAGGCTGCCGCCGATCACCGCAACGAAGGCAGCAAACAGAATATGCGTCCATGTGGCGAGTGCGCGTGGCTCTTCACGGCGCAAGGTATTGCCGAGGAACAGCGCGGCAGCGACGTAAGCGGTTGCGATCCACATGATCGCGCTCTGCAGATGCCAGGTACGCATCAGGTTGCTCGGGAAAATGTTCTCAAGCTGGAAGCCGTAGAAGCTGCCTGGGTCGGCACGATAGTGCGCAGTCGCACCGCCAATCAGCGTCTGGAACAGAAACACCAGCGCGACAACGACGAAGAATTTGACCAGGGCACGCTGTCCGGGACTTGGGCTGCCGGGGTGAATTCGCGGTTCGATGGTATGACCATGACTGAGCCAACCGAGATACTCGAACTTGCCGAACGCCAGCAGCACGGCAGCAATGCCGGCCAGAAACACCAGCAGACTCAATGCGCTCCAAAGCAGCGCGCCGGGAATCGCGACGTTGCCGACGCTCGGGTCAAACGGAAAATTGTTGGTGTAGGAAAAATCTTCCCCCGGTCGATTCGCAATCGAGACCCATGCGGCCCAGGAGACAAAAGCGCTGAATTCGCGCAGCTCGGTGGGGTCACTGATCAGATTTGGTTTGAGCCCGCCGTTTCGCGTCGGATCCTTGAAGTATTCCGTCCAATGGGAAATTTGCTGTTGCCAGGCCTGCACTTCTGCGGGCGTCAGGGTCAGCACGTCATTGGCCTGATCGTAGCGATTGGTTTTCAACACCACCGCAACAGAAGCCTGCAAGGCAGCACGTTGTACCGCATCAAGCTCAGCGACCGGTTTGCCGAATTGTTGCAGCGCCAGTGCGGCGGCGGTGTCCTGCCCCATGCGATGCAGGGCCTCGGCGGAATAATCCGGGCCGAGATAGGCGCCATGGCCCCATATACTTCCGTTGTTCATCAATCCATATTTAAGGAACACGGCCTGGCCGTTGCCGATGTCTTCGCTGGTGAACAACGTGGTGCCTTGCGTATCAACGACCTTGCCCGGTATCGGCGGCGCGTTGCGGTAGGCCAGAACCGTGATCGCGATCAGGACACCGAACCCGACCAGCATCACGATGGCGATACTGCGCAGCCACCAGGGCGACAGCGGACCATCGTCCGCGGGGCTGGCAATGGCGTTGCTCGGGGGTATTGCAGACGGAGTAGTCATGAAAACTCCAAGTCATTGTTCGTGGTCAATTGGGCACGAGCAGCGCATGTTCGCTGGCAGGGTGCCGCATCCTTGATTCACGCCGTCACTTTGGCAAGTTGCGACAAGCGAGTGCAAATCCTACTCCTCCATCGGTACGGAATGGAAACCCCGTGCTTGGCCGACAAGCGCGTGCGACAGTCGGAAAAGCCATACAATCCTGACAATTTTTAAGGACATCATTCAACGTGCCGCACTATTCCGGACCGCTGCTGACGCGAGCCAACGCCGAGTCCTTGCGCGCCGCACTCGAGGCCGGCAGCTCCGCATGGATCGGGTCACTCGACCTCGGAAAATCCATTGCGACGGCAATCCTGCAATCGGATTCCTGGCATTGGCATGGGAATTCCCATGCTTATCCTGGCAAGCTCAAGGAGCGTACGATCTACTATTGGGATGGCCATGATTTCCGGGCGGCGTCGCGGTTCTCCGGATCACTGATCAAACTCGTGCCGACCGAATGGGGCGCGCCGACCTTCGAGATCGACGGTATCAAGATGCTGCCGACCTCGAAGGAATCGCCGATCGATGATGCAACGCGTAAGGTCGCCTTGATCGAGCCACGCGGCAAGATCGTGCTCGATACCTGCGGTGGTCTCGGCTACTTTGCGGCGTGTTGCCTCGATGCCGGCGTCGCACGCATCGATTCGTTCGAGAAAAATGCCGATGTCCTGTGGTTGCGGTCACTGAATCCGTGGTCTCCGGACCCGGATTCGTCGACGTGCAGCGGACGTCTGCAACTCACGCATGCTGATGTGTCCAATACCATTGCACAGATTGCCGACGACTCGGTGGAGGCGATACTGCACGACCCGCCGCGCTTCGGCATCGCCGGTGAACTCTACTCGCAGGTTTTCTACGATCAACTCGCGCGCGTGTTGCGTCGGGGAGGCAAGTTGTTTCACTACACCGGAAGCCCGAACAAGCTGACCAGCGGTCGCGATGTCCCACGCGAAGTCAGCAAGCGTCTCGAAAAGGCGGGCTTCAAGGCGCAGCTCGCCCTCGACGGTGTATTGGCGACTCGTCGCTGATCTGCCAACCTCAAGCCATGAGCAGCCAATCCCCTGCTCGCGCTATTCACAACGGAGCGACACATGACCCACATCGTAATTTCCAGTTTCGAGAACCTCGAAACCGGCGACATGCAGGCTGAGGGTGAGTCGATCACGCTGTTTGATTCCGAAACTTCGGCGCGCAGCCATTTTTCGCGTCGCTCGGCACAGCTTGAGGCAGCGATCGGCAAGGCCAGAACCGAAGCCCCCGAGGCCAACTTCATCACCTGGCTGCTGATCCTGCGCATGCCGCTGGACGTCAACGATATCGACGAAGCCCTCGAAGATCTCGAACTGGTTCTCGAGGAAACCGAAGAAGTCGACGATCCGTTCGGCGAGCTGGTAATCGCCTACGAAGGCTTCGAGCATGGTGTCGAAGGCCGGGGCGATTACCCGCAGGCAGCAGCACTCAAGGGCCTTGAAGCCTGGTTGACCTGACAAGCGGCCGAAGCCGTATCCGGTCGGCAGGACAATGCGGGAAAGCGCGGGTCAATTTGCGCGCTTGGGAATCTGAAAACCTGTCATGGTTGTCGTTCGCATCCAATCATTCGTTCCAGGCTCCTGGTTTCATGAGTATTCATTCCATCTCGACGGGCATATTGATCGGGCATTGGCTGATCGTCATCGGCCTGTCATTGCGGGTCATCTCCCGGCGCTCTCCAGTTGGTGTCGCCAGCGCATGGCTGGTGATACTGTTCAGCCTTCCATTGGTGGGCGCCGTGCTGTATTTGCTATTCGGCGAGAAACGTCTCGGGCGCGGACGCATCGCCCGAACGAAGGCGCACCTGCCCGACCTGCAAACGTGGCAACACAGCCTCAACCAGACACCTGTCGATTCCATTGTCAGTGCACCGGTGGCCGGCGCGCTTGCCAACCTGGCCCGGGGGCTCTACGGATTTCCCCCGCAATCCGGCCAGAGCATCACCCTCCTCGACAACTATCAAGGCATTTTCGATGCCATCGTTGCCGACATAGACCGTGCCCGCAAACGCTGTCATCTAGCCTTCTATATCTGGCACGGCGAGGGCCGCTCACTGGATGTTGTCGACGCACTCGTACGTGCAGCGCAACGGGGCGTTGAATGCAAAGCCATGGCTGATGCGCTTGGCAGCAAAGCGTTCCTGCAAGGGCCGCATCTTCAGCGCCTGCAGAAGGCCGGCGTGCAGTTTGAAGCTTCCTTGCCGATGGGACGTATTCCCAGCCTGCGATCACGTGCCGATTTGCGCAATCATCGAAAAATCGTCGTCATCGATGAGACGGTCGCTTATACCGGCAGCCAGAATCTGGTCGACCCACGCTTCTTCAAGCAGAAGTCTGGTGCAGGTCAATGGGTCGATGCGATGGCCAGGATCAGCGGGCCGGCCGTTTCATCACTCGATGGCGTATTCGCACTGGATTGGTCAGTGGAAACCGGCAAGCCGTTTGAAGCACCTGCAACGGCCCTGCCCGACTCTTCTGGAACGTCTGCAAGTGTTGTCCAGGTGGTTCCTTCCGGGCCGGACCTGCAACCGGAAGGCATCCACCAATTGCTGCTCACGGCGATCTACAACGCGCACAGTGAAATCGTCATGACCACGCCGTACTTCGTGCCGGATGAATCCTTCATCCTTGCCTTGCAGGCGGCCGTCCAGCGTGGCGCACGGGTGACGCTGATCGTGCCCGCATACAACGACAGTTTGCTCGTCCGTCATGCGAGCGTCGCCAATTTCGACGTCCTCATGGCGGCCGGTGTGAACATCGCCCTGTTCAAGGGGGGCCTGCTGCACACCAAGAGCCTGGCCATCGATGGTGAGGTCTGCCTGTTTGGCTCGGTCAATCTCGACATGCGCAGTCTCTGGCTGAATTTCGAGATATCCCTGTTTGTCTATGACGCAGACTTCTGCACGCGGCTGCGCGCGCTGCAGAACTCCTATATCGAGGATTCCGAAATGCTCACGCTTGAAGCGTGGCGGCGCCGACCCCGATGGAAAAAGTTTGTCGAAGATACTTTCCGCTTGCTTGGCCCCGTCTTGTAATGTTGCCGGCCTTCCGTACCGGGCAATCTATCGCCGGCGCAACAAGCACATGCAATACCTGTCCGATCAACGATCAAGTCAGTCGCGCTGAACAAGAGCACAAAACCCATGTATGAAGAGGCACTGGAATTTATCCCGCTGACCTTTGCGGCCCTGCTTCCCATCATCAATCCGGTTGGCACGTCGCTGATCTTTCTCAACATCGTCGGTCCCGCGCAACCTGTGGTCTTTCGCAAGCTGGCTTGGCGCATCGCGCTGAGCATGCTCGTGTTCATCGCCGTGATCGAGGTCTTCGGTGCCCTGCTGCTCAAGTTCTTCGGCATTTCGTTGCCGGTACTCCAAGTTTCAGGCGGACTGACCCTGGCCGCGATGGGCTGGAGCATGCTCAATGCCAAAGAGGAATCCGAAACCGAGGCCGCCTCGGTCGGTCACGATGAACAGTCACTGCTCGGCAAGGTTTTCTATCCGCTGACATTTCCACTGACGGTCGGGCCCGGCGCCATTGTCGTCATCGTTACCATGAGCGCGCATGCTTCCGGTCACGACTGGGAGCTGCGCATGCTTGCACATGCTGCGATCTTCGTTGCGGTGGTTCTGGTCGCCGTGCTTGTCTATCTTTGCTTTGCCTACGCACCACGCTTGTCGCGATTGATGCCCAAGAGCGTGGCCAACGGCATCCAGCGGCTGGTCTCGTTCATTTTGCTCTGCATCGGCGTGCAGATTGCCTGGGGCGGATTTGATTCTCTGCTCGGCACGCTGGTGCATGCGCATTAGCGGCTTGCATTGAATTCGCTGAGCTTGCCGGAGATGTTCGGGCTCAGAAGGTAGTCAGCAGCAGCTGATGTCTGCAGTGCGCATCGTGTACTCCACGGATTTGTTGGTTTCGTCAGTCCTTGCACGACCGTGTCGTGGCGGCGCCCATACAGACTGCCCAGTATCCTGATACTTCTCCACGACAACGCTGCGCTTCAATCATGATTCGCCTGGGCCCTCGGCCGCTCTCGCGCGTTGCGTCTCACTTTTTGCCCCGCTCCGTGTTTGCGCCAACCAGCCGCGCAGGGCATGGCGGAATTCAGCCGCCTCCAGATCAAGCCTCGATTGCTCTTTGCGCAGAGCACGCAGCAACGAGAAGCAGACGACCAGCAGGATCAGCGCAAACGGCAGTGCCGTGACAATAGCCATTGAGCGCAATCCTTCGAGTCCGCCGGCCACCAGCAGGGTTGCGGCTACGGCTGCCTGGACAATGCCCCAGATAATCTTTTTCCACACCGGTGGATCGAGCGCGCCGCTGGTAGACATCGAGGCCAGAACCAGCGTTGCCGAATCGGCAGAGGTCACAAAGAAACTCAGCAACAAGGCCGTCGAGACCAGCGCAAGCAACCCCGACATCGGCAATGTGTCCAGAACCTGGAACAAGACGTTCTCCGGACCCTGCGCATAAGCTCCAACGAGATCGGCGCCGCTGAAGAGTTGCAGATGCAATGCGGTTCCTCCGAGCGCGGCAAACCAGATGAAGCTCAGCACACTGGGTACCGCCAACACGCCGACAACAAACTCGCGCACCGTGCGCCCGTATGAGACACGTGCAATGAACGAACCCACGAACGGCGCCCAACTGATCCACCACGCCCAGTAGAAGAGTGTCCATTCCGCCACCCAAGTGCCTTCGCTGTACGGTGTCATGCGCAGGCTCATGGCGAAAAAGTTGTTGAGATAACCGCCCAGCGCGTTGGTGAATGCATCGAAAATGAAGTCGGTCGGGCCAAACACGAAGAAGGCGAACAGCAGCAACAAGGCCAGCACCATATTGGTGTTGGACAACCACTTGATGCCCCGATGCAAGCCGGTTGCCGAAGAAATCAGGTAAAGCGCGAGCGCGCAACCGATGATGCCAATGCGCATCCCGGTGTTCTGTGGCAAACCAAAAACGTGATGCAGCCCGGCACCAATCTGCAGCGCACCAAAACCCAGCGAGGTGGCCACGCCAACCGCGGTCGCCAATACTGCAAGGATGTCCACCGCATGTCCGAGCCAGCCATCGACAAGCCTTCCGAACAAGGGTCGCAACAACTCGCTGATCAAACCGCTGGCACCACGGTTGTACTTGAACCAGGCCAGGGCCAGTCCGAGCACCGCATAGATCGCCCACGGATGCAGTCCCCAGTGAAAATTCGAATAGCGCAGCGCGGCACGCGCCGCCTCGCTGGTCATCGGCGCAATGCCTTCGGCAGGCGCGGCAAGATGCGAAATGGGCTCGGCGGCACCCCAGAACACCAGGCCGATACCCATGCCCGCCGAAAACAGCATGGCAAACCATGTTGGACCAGAAAACTCGGGCTTGGCGTCCTCGCCGCCGATGCGCAGCGTGGCGAATCGGCTGCAGGCCAGGTAGAACAGGAAAATGACCAGCGAAAACACGACCAGCAGGTAGAGCCACCCGGTACGCGCAATGGTCAAGTCCAGCGCCATTTGAGTCAATGCAGCCAGCTGATCCGGCGCCACACTGCCGACCACAACGAGCAGCAGCAGTAACGCCAATGAAATCCACATGACCATGTATTGCTCCTGAAGTGCACTCTTGTCCGGACCACCGGAGAGTTCAGGATAGCCTCTGACGTCAGGACAGGGACACCCACGATCCCGGCGCTCTCCCTCGGCCGGGTCGGTGTCCCGGTTGTTCTCTTGCTATCTTGATCGCGACAGCGTCCGTGAATCGTCGGCGATCAGCCGTCAGAAAATTGTTCTTGCGAAACAATGGGAGTAAACAAGCATGACTACGTCATCCAGTGAGGATGCCCGATCCGAGCAGCCAGCGCGGGACCCCCACCCATACAGCCCTGCATTTGCGATAGATGGATTTGTATTTGTGTCCGGCGCCCTGTCGATCGATACCGAGGGCAAGGCCGTCGATGGCCGGACCGAAGCACTTGACGCAGCAATTGATCGAATGACCGAACGTCTTGCAACGGCGGGCGGGCGATTGCAGAACGTCGTCAAGCTCACTTACTTCGTGACCGACGTGACACTGCGTGAAGAAGCGAACCGCCAGTTCGAGCGCCTGTTTTCCGAGCCCCGGCCTGCGCGGACGTTTCTGGAGGTCAGCCGGCTACCCTACGAAGCCACGGTCGAAATCGACTGTATCGCGCATTTGGCCAAGGGCCAGTAGCGATTCAAAACGAGAGTTTTAGGGTTGTCCCAAGCCTGCTCGCTGGCCAGACCGATCAAGATGCCTCGCGCTTGTCGTCCAGGGCCTTGAGCCGCGCCTGCCAGACTTCTTCGGTTTGCGGTTTGATGAACAGTGCGACGATCGTGCTGTTCGCCAGCTTCGCACTCTTTTCCAGGCGGTTGACGCAGGCCTCGACCTCGGGCGTCGTCAGCGCGTCTTCGAATTCCACGCTCAATATCGCAACGATCTGATTGGGACCCATCTGCATGGTCAACACGCCGTTGGCACTGCGGATGCCCGGGTCCCGCCTGGCGATGCTGAGTATGGCTTCGCTGACGCGAGGATGTGCGGGCTCTCCGATCAACAAGCCCTTGCTCTCTCGGGCCAGCAGCAGGGCCGTGGTCGCAAGCACCAGGGCGATACCAATCGATGCCGCGCCATCAAGCCACGGCGCATCCAGCAGCTGTGCGCCGAGAATGCCGAGGAAAGCGATCAACAATCCGATCAGGGCGGCACTATCCTCCAGCAACACCGTGAACGTGACGGGATCCTTGCTTTGTCGAAAGGCCTCGAAGTAACTCAGCCCACCCATGCGCGCGCGGAATTCGCGTCGGGCAATGGTCCACGATGAACCCTCGAACAGCGCAGCCACACCGAGCACGAGGTAGTTGAGCCACAGGTGGGTGGGAGCAACCGGGTGGCGCAGAGTCGCCACTCCTTCGGCGAATGCGATAACCGCGCCCAGCGCAAATACCAGCAACGCAACAATGAAGCTCCAGAAATAGAGCTCGCGACCATAGCCGAACGGGTGATCGCGGTCCGGTGGCGTCTTGGCACGGTTCATGCCGTACAACAACAAGAGTCCATTCACGCTGTCGACCGCGGAATGCACGCTCTCGCTCAACATCGCCGAACTGCCCGAGAAAGCGGCAGCGACGAACTTGCTCAGGGTGATAAACAGATTGGCTGCAAGCGCGGCGTAAACGACGAAGCGTGGACTGGATTTTTTCAACATGAGGCGGCCCGTGACGAGGTTTCAATTCCGGCACAGGGACGGAGACAATGGGCGTCAGAATATCAAATCTCGCGACCCTGCCGTTGCCATGCCGGATCCCAGGCACGGATTTGTCCCCCCTTGTCGACCTTCCAGCGCATGCGCTATCGCCCGCGAGAAACCGTCATGGCATCTCTTCGCCATGCCCTTGGCGCGAATCGTTGCGCAAGCCGCCCCGTGCAGGAATGACGAGGATGGTGCATTCACCGCACTGCTCGGTGGCCAGGTCGCCCAGGGAAATGCGATCGGCGCGTGCAGTCTCGCTTGGTCGTCGTGCCGCCTCGTAGAGGATCACTTCATGTTCGGGCGGATACTCGAGCAGCAACTTTCGGACCAGCGCTTGCAGGCCCTCGCGCCCGGAGCGTTCCCGCGTGCGGGACGGGTCGCCAGACTGAGCCAGATGCCACAGCAGTAGCAAACCGGCAGGGTCAATCTTGCGGTCGCCGATGAGAAATTGCATCGCATGCATCGACTGCACGCCGCCATGCCCGGGATCGATGTTGAGGTCCGCATAGAGGCACGCCTCGGCGGAAATTCCCGGCTCCATGCGCGCTGGAAAACCTTCGTCACGTGCCTTGCCGATGACCCGGTGCGGAATCTCGGCGAACACGCCCGGATGCCCATGAAACACCGCGCAGACCTGCTTGCCGGTCCGCAGTTCGGTCATGATTGATTCTTCGATCTCGCCGCAGCTCTGACGTCGGTCCTTGCCTGGAGCGTCGTGCAGTCGAAGATTGATCGCATCGGGACGCAAACTGGCAATCACCTCCAGCGCAAACGGATCAACCAGGCAGAAAACGGTCTGGGCCTCCCGAATCTCCGCCATACAGCGCTCGCTGACGTGACGGTCAAACTGGATGCCACTGCCGACCACCACCAGTCCGGCAAGCGGTGCCGATGCGCGGACAGTGGTGCGGACGACTCGGTCGCGCCCCAGATGCTTGGCCCGGTACAGCGCCCGATCCGCCTCATGGATCAACTGCTCCAGCGTCGATCTTCGCAGCCATGCCCCGGTTCTTCCGTCGCAATCGCAGACAATCATGGGCACGGGATGACCCGCCATGCGGCTATTGAGAGGCGGCTGCTGCCAGCGCCGGGGCGGGAACGGAAATTTCTCATCACTCAGGCGCGAGTCGAATTCACCCCAGTTTTTGTCAGGGAATGTATAGTTCGACCGGTATGCCGGGCACGGTGCCCGGCCACGAATCGCGGAGAGATATCATGGGTCTTGTTCAGGCAGTGGTGGGTTCGATTGGCGGAACGCTGGCCGACCAGTGGAAGGATTTCTACACGGTTCCGGCCGGATTGCCGTCTACTGCGGCGTTGTTCGCTGCGGTTCCGCAGGGCACCAATGCCGGACGCGGCTCCAATACCAAGGGCTCCTCGAACATCATCACCGATGGCTCGAAGATTATCGTTCCGGAAGGTTACGGTCTGCTGCTGTTCCAGGATGGCGCGATTACCGGCTTTGCCGCCGAGGCGGGCGGTTACGAATGGCGCTCGGACGACATCAATTCGAAGTCGATCTTCTCCGGCAGTGGCCTGGTCGAATCGCTGATCAAGCAGAGCTGGGAGCGCTTCAAGTTTGGCGGCCAGCCGGGCTCGATGCAGGCGGCGTACTTCGTCTCGCTGAAGGAACTGCCGGACAACCGCTTCGGTACCCAATCGGAAATCTACTGGGACGATGGCTTCCTCGGCACCCAGGTCGGTGCGGTGACACGCGGCTCCTACACGATGAAGATCATCGATCCGATCCTGTTCGTGAAGAATTTCGTGCCGGCCAAATATTTGCAGCCCGGCCAGGTTTTCGATTTCACCGACATGGAAAATGCCGCTGCCGGCCAGCTCTTCAACGAAGTGGTCGGTTCGCTCGCACCCGCCTTCAGCCTGTACACGAATGATCCGGCCAAGGGCAATCGCATCACCAAACTGCAGCAGGATTCGGTTGGCTTTGCGAAAAGCCTGTCCGATGCGGTGGAGAATGCCTATCAGTGGAAATCCGATCGCGGCCTGGCCATCGTCAAGACCGCCATCGTTTCGATCGAATACGACGAGAACACGCGTGAACTGCTCAAGACCGTGCAGCGTGCCGATGCGCTGGCCGGTGCACGCGGCAATTCCAACTTGCAGGCCAGCGTGGCCCAAGGCATGCAATCAGCCGGTGAAAACACCGGTGCGGCGGGCATGATGGGTCTGGGCATGGCCTCGGGCATGATGGGCGGCATCGGCAGTCTGCAGCAACCGGTTGCGCCCGCCGCGCCCGCTGCGGACGATCCGATC